>JBEGUT010000001.1:0-44567 GCA_041178745.1 Planctomycetota bacterium
TCGATCAATTCTTTTGGAAGCCCACGATTTTAGGTCTGCTTACCTAACTTGGCAATGCCAAATGATTTGCCTAAAGGATCGGTTTTAGTGGCTCGAATTTCGAGCTTTGGGAGCATTTTTCGGGCAAATTCGCTGGTGTTGCCCCTTTATTGCCTGCGTAAGGCCGTTTTTTGGCAGTCGCCAATTTACTACGACTGGCCGATGTCTAAGTCCAAGTTAAATATCAAGGATAGCCTCTTATGGCCATCGTACCGGCCTTTTTCCTGGATGGGTCTATCGACTTGCTGGCAAATCAAAAAGGTAAGCCAGTAAGCGGGGACAGTTTTTGTTCGAGTCGACGTGCATGACTGCTAGCAAACCACGAGGAAGAGAGGACAGTCCTTGTTCCGTGCTTGTTCCGTGGATTGGTCGATTGGCTTGCTAGCGATTAAAAAAACCAACTAGAAAAACTAACTAGGACAGTCCTTGTTCGCATCGACATTCTCGCCCTGCTAGCAAGCTTACGTAAGACGGCGGAAGACAGGACAGTCCTCGTTCTTTTGTTGCAGGTCGGCGCCAGTTGCTAGCAAATCACACTGAAGACCGTGAAGCGAGGACAGTCCATGTTCTGCGGAGTCGTTGATCGACTTGCTAGCAAATCCTCCGCAGCAAACTGAGATACCAGGGGAAGAGAGGACAGTCCTTGTTCTCGGCTGACTTGCTAGCAAATCAAAAAGGGAAACCGGGACAGTCCTGTTCGCCTTGATGTCCTCGCCCTGCTAGCAAACTTACGTAAGACGGCGGAAGACAGGACAGTCCTCGTTCTTTTGTTGCAGGTCGGCGATAGTTGCTAGCAAATCCCACTGAAGACCGTGAAGGCAGGACAGTCCTTGTTCTTTGGAGTCGCTCATCGACTTGCTAGCAAATCCCCCGGCAGCAAGCGGAGGTACCAGGGGAAGAGAGGACAGTCCATGTTCTTGTTCACTTGTTGAAGATTGGCTCGGCTTGATAGTTTAACTTGATGAAGAAAGTGAAGACGGGACAGTCCTTGTTGCGTGTTGTTGCGTGGATGACAACAGCTTGCTAGCAAACTATACAGAAGTGAGGGCGGTCTTTCTTCCGGGGCTTTGTTGCCAAGAGTCGCCTCCAGAAAGTTCTTGCCGTCAGCGATGAGTCTGTACCAAAGGAACTTGCTGGCTCACGGTTTCACGAGCGTTTTTCTTTTAAAGATCGCCGTCCAGATACAGGGCAGTCCCCAGCCAGTTAACAGATAAAGCATCGGCAGGGCGGGGGACCGCATGCGCATGTTGCTCCAGTACACCGCATGAACCATCGTCACGCTGAGAACCAATAGCCAGCCGACAAACCATGGGAAGCTTTTGTTGGCTGCACCGAGCTTGTAGGCGCCCAGCAGCGCCACAACATACAGCCCGATATACCAAACGCAGATGAGCCATTTCGAGGCAGAGTCGGGGCGCGGGTTGGGAAGTGGTGTCCAGAGCCAACCAAGTCTCACCACAGCTGACCAAGTTGCGATCGCTGGTCGTTCTCTGATAGTCGCTATCGCAACTTTTTGTGCTAGCTGATCTTCAATGATTTCGCGATGAAGTTTAGAGTCTAAGTGATTGCGACTTGTCTGGTCGCTTTTTTTCTCCTTGCTGTTAGAAGGCGTTTCGCTCGACAGGCCACTCGCATCGGTCGCGACGTTTTGTTTTGTACGCACCGCTTGATGCCAAAAGTCTTCTGACATCGGATCCATCGTGTCACGATTTGCCCATAACTTGTGAAAGCGATCCTCGTCCCAATCGCGAGAGAGGGAGCCGGAAGCGAGATGATCATACAGAATCGGATTGTTGGCGAGCAGCAAGGTGTAGCCGCCATGAGTAGTCGCCCAAATCGGTTTTCCTATTTCTCTTTGATTACGGATCATCCATGGTGCGATAATAGTCATCGCGCCGATCAAGATCGCCGCGGTTGCACGCATTTTTGCGCCGCGCTCGGCTCGCATCGAAGTGATAATCGAGCCATTGAAAATCGCGCTGGCGAGAAAGGTTAGAAGAATCAAGCCAAGCCAAACGATTGCCGTAGGTCTTGTGAGCGTTGCAATGCCGAAACTCATTCCAGCGATCAGACCGGCAAGCAGCATCGAAGAGTTTGTTTTGTCTCTCGAATCAGTATCTTCAAGAGTGTCGTAAACTTGAATGCAGAGCCACCATGAAAGCAGAGCAAGTGTTGTTGCCAACGTCTCGGTCATTAAGAGTTGGCTTTGACGGACAAGCAACGGATCAAAAGAGAAGGCGATAGCGATCAGTGAAATATAAGGTACAGCGAGTCTCCGCCCGATGAGCAACAAAAACCCAGCAGAGCAAGTTGCCGAGAGCGAGTGAAGAATACCGATGGCCATGACGGATGGTTGGCCGAAAAGTTTTATCGCTAAAGCTATTGCTGCTGGATAAAGTGGCGGTCGAAAAGCGGTCGGCTGTACCGCTCCGTTTGCATCGGCGAAGCCAAAGGTGCTCGATGCTGCGAGTTGTTTCGCCAGCGTCAGGTAGCTATCTGGATCGGTAAGTAAAATGGTCGCTGGAATTGCGATAACAGCCAAGCGAAAAATGAAGACCGCACTGAGCAACCACCAATCGCCACGAATCACGGCGAGCACCATTTCGGATCAGGTTGGTTTTCGATCTTTGCAGGGCTTCCCTGCAATTGATTAATGCTAGATCGCTTTTCAGCAACCGCTTCGGGGGTCATTAAGATTTCCAATTGCAAGCAGAATTCCTTTTGTTCGCCAGGTGCGAGAGGAACGATGCGCTGTTGTTCTTCTTCGAAACCGCGAGCATTAGGGAAACCGGTCGCGGGCTCAAGTCCCGTGACGTATCCATCACGTTCGGCTACGGTATTTTTCCAAAGAATGAAGAAGGGGAGTGTGTCTGTGCGACTACTGACCGACACTCCCAACGATTCAGCCGCGTTGGTAAGGACGGCAGTGGTCCACTTATTTGAATCGGCAATTGGCTGCGTGAAGTAAACCTGCTCCTGATAGCCGGCTACAGGTTCGGTAAATGAGTTCCATGTCGCTGCATCTTTAGCGGCATGTGCGTTGCGTGGTACGACGCGACGAGTGGGTACATAAACATGCGAACCACCTTCAAGGATCGGTCGGCCTATGTTGATGTGATAAAGTAGCTGCATGCTCGAAGGCCGCGCCGATGCATTCATCACTGTGTCGTTGATATCGATCGTGCGGCTATTGATTCGCAAGCGATAAGTGGTCTTGATGCGGAGATCATAAATCAGAAAGCGTGATTCGCAGGTAACGGTCTCAATAGTGATCTCACCTGCTTCGGTATCGACGTTGAGTTCTACATACTCGACAGGGAGGTTGGCGATGCGACCATGAAGCGGGTACTGCAAGTGACCTTGAGCATTGAATTGAGGTGCTCCATTGCTTTGTAGACCGCAGCGAACGAGTAGTTCATCGAATCCTTCCAGCCAACCGATTCCACTGGGGTCGAAGATCGGCACGAATTGCGGGTGCACTGGCCCACGCGTTGGTGAGCTCCAGCCGATTTCGATACCATCGCATGAAATTTTCCAAATCCCCATACCGCGAGATGGAAGAAAGGTGACTTCCATCGGGCCGGTATTGACCCGCAACATCTCGACTCCTTCGCTACGGGCGCCATGAAGACGATCCCAATAAACTTCAAAGTTTCCTTTGTCGGTTTCGATTTGGGTCGGCGGATGCGATTCTCGATCGAACCAATCAAGTAGAGTCCAAGAGAGTTTGGTCATGGGCTGGTCCTAAAAAGCGACGATGGCGATCCTTTTCCGCGATGTCGCAGATTATAGCCAAAGCGTTTTGGGGGAGGTGGGGTGAGCCAGATCTACCGTTCGGCATAAATCTAATCCTAAATGGGGGTTTTTGGGTGGATAGGCCCCCATCGAATACTTGCCGACAACCGATTGGGCGAATACAACCACACCAATATCGTTTTTCCTTAAACCTGAGGGCTTGAGGAAAAGTTATGCGGCTCGCCGATGAATGTGCGTTTTTTAAAAGCGTTAGAGAATTTCAATCATGACAACCGTGCGTTTGGATGAAGGTTTGGTCAAAGGGGATAGTGTTTCGAAGATCTTGCAGCGAGCTTTGGATGCAGGTGAAGGTTTGTTGCGACTGACACCAACCTGGGTACCTCGCAGTTTCTTGCATCCTGGTCGCCGCATTAAACTTTTTCCTGGCGATCTTTACGCGTTTGGAGCAGACCGTGGTGGTATCGATGAGCGTTGGTTTGCCAGTACCACGGAAGCGGCTAACGACGGTCGCGTTTGGCATGAAGGTTTGAGCTTCTGCTTGTTCGAAGGGCAAAAGTTTTTGCTCAAAGATGCAGTCGCTGAAGCGGGAGCACGGTTGATCGGCAATTCAATTTTCGGCAAGTACAACCGCTGGCCCGTCTACTCGAAGTTCTTCGACAACATGGGGCCAATTCCTCACCACATGCACCAGTCGCAGAAAGATGCGGCGCTTGTGGGACAGGAAGGAAAACCCGAAAGCTATTACTTCCCGCCACAATACAACAACGTTGACAACAACTTCTGTTACACCTTCATGGGCCTAGAGCCTGGAACGACCAAAGAAGATTTGCGTCGTTGTTTGGCTAACTGGAATAAAGGTGATAACGGTATTTTGGATCTGTCCCGAGCTTACCGTTTGAAGCGTGGTACCGGTTGGTTGATTCCCCCAGGTGTTTTGCATGCACCAGGCTCGCTCTGCACGTACGAGCCTCAGTGGGGCAGTGACGTGTTTGGTATGTTCCAATCGATCGTCGAAGGTCGCTATGTACCTTGGTCATTGTTGGTCAAAGATATGCCGAAGGATAAGCATCAAGATCTCGACTTCATCATCGGCCAGCTCGACTGGGAAAAGAACGTAGATACACATTTCAAGGACAGTAATTACATCGAACCGATTGTCGATAGCGAACGAAGTGGTCCCGGTTATACCGACAAGTGGATTGTTTATGGATCGATTGACAAGCAGCAATTGTTCTCGGCTAAGGAGTTGACCGTCGAACCAGGTGCGAGGTGCATACTCAAGGATCCAGGCGCCAGCGGTTGGATCACTGTGCAGGGCAAGGGAACTATCGGCAAGCTCGCTTTACAAACACCTGCGATGATTCGTTTCGGAGAGAACACTGAGGACGAAGTGTTTATTTCGCACGAAGCTGCTACTCGGGGTGTAGAAGTGGTCAACACGGGCGCTGAGCCGCTGGTAGGTCTTCGTTACTTTGGTCCAGACGTTCACGCGAACATGCCAGCCAATGGCGCATGGAAGAAGTAGTCTTCTCTTTTTCTATCGCTGTTTACATCTTTTCTTTTTACTTTGAAACTTGGAGTTCGATTGTCATATGACTCAACATGCGATGCCCAAGCTGCATAATGCGATGTGGCCTGGTTTAGTGGGTAAGGGAAATGAACCGGGTCAGGAGCCGCCGATCAGTCTGGAGAAGATGCTCGATTTGACTGCGGCTGCGAACGTTAACGGTCGCAAGTTTGATGGGATCGATTATTTCCTCTTTCTTCCACACACCGATCCAAACGCGAGTGACTCTGAGCTCAATCGTATCGCTGATATGATCGCGTCGAAGGGTTTTTCGGTTGGATCGTTGGTCGCGCCTGTGTGGCCGGGTACTGTTGGTGATTCTGCGATGGGCGATGATGCAGCGCAAGAAAAATTCTTGTCCGCTGTGAAGATGGCTTGCCGCATCGCTGGTATCTTCAACAAGCATGGTGTGCGTAAGTATGGTGTGATCCGCATCGACTCGGCAGAGTTTGGTGTTGAGAAATGGCGATCTAATGCGAAGGCTAACACCAGTCGTATCGCAGACACTTTCCGCAAGGCTGCCAAGATCGCTGCTGATCATGGCGAGCGATTAGCGGCCGAAGGAGAGATTTGTTGGGCCGGTATGCATTCTTGGAAGGATATGCTCGACTTGCTTGAGGCTGTCGGCATGCCAGAAACTCTGGGCTTCCAAGCCGACTTGGCACACACCTATCTGTATCTGTTGGGCTACAACGCGCCTGAATACGCGTTGCTCAAGGATGGATACGCAGAAGCTGAGTTCTGGGCCAAGTATGAGGAGATGACCAACAAGTTGCGTCCTTGGACGATCGATTTCCATGTGGCTCAAAACGATGGTCACGTTCACGGTGCAGGTTCGCACGACAAGACCGGTAAGCATTGTCCTGCCGATGATCCGAACGGAAAGCTCGACATCGTTCGCTGCGCAGGCTACTGGCTCAAGGACGCCTCGAAGCGTGGTATTAAGCATATCTGCTGGGATGGTTGTATGTTCCCCAACGCAACTTTGGAGTCGCCGAAGACTTGGAATACCATTCTCGACACGATGATCAAGGTGCAGAACGCGCATGGCTGGTCTTGATCGTTAAGCTCACTGGTCACTTTTAGACCCCAGGAGGTGACTCCTGGGGTCTCGATAAATGTAGTTGTCGCTGCAAAACATTTTTTAAACTGAAAATGGCTCTCTTTTCCTTTGGCTTTTGGAAATAACTTATGTCGCATACACCTTTACGAATCGGTATGGTTGGCTACGGCTTCATGGGTCGCGCTCATTCCAATGGGTACTCCCAAGCGAATCACTTTTTTGATTTGAAGTACAAGCCTGTGTTGCAAGCAGTTGCTGCTCGTAACGCTGATAAAGCTAAGGCGTTCGCAGACCAGTGGGGTTATCAATCGATTGAGACCGATTGGCGAAAGTTGGTCGAACGCAAAGATATCGACGCGATCGATATTTGCACTCCGAATAACCTTCATAAAGAAATTGCTCTCGCAGCAGCTGCCAACGGCAAAATGATTCTTTGCGAAAAGCCGTTGTCGATGAATACGGCTGAAGGCGAGGAAATGGTTGCTGCCGTGGAAAAGGCAGGGGTAGCCAACACGGTGTGGTACAACTACCGCCGTATTCCTGCTGTGTCTTTGGCGAAGCAATTGATTGACGAAGGCAAGCTGGGACGCATTTTCCATTATCGCGCTTTGTTCTTGCAGGACTGGACGATCTCCGAAGAAGTTCCACAAGGTGGAACCGCGACTTGGCGATTGGATGCTCAGGCTGCTGGTAGCGGTGTGACTGGCGACTTGCTGGCTCACTGCATCGACACAGCGATTTGGCTCAACGGTAGTATCACTGGCGTTTCGGCAGTGACGGAAACGTTCGTTAAAGAACGTATGCATGCCGAGACCGGCAAGAAGGAAGCGGTGCACATCGATGATGCAGCAGCGTTCCTGGCGAAGTTTAAAAATGGTTCGTTGGCGACATTCGAGTCGACTCGCTATGCCCGAGGACACAAAGCTCTCTACACGTTGGAAATCAATGGCGAGAAGGCGTCGATCAAATGGGATCTCCATGACCTTCATCGCTTGAGCTACTTTGATTATCGCGATGAAGGTCGCGTTCGCGGTTGGAGAAGCATTCACGTATCGGATGGTGATCAGCCTTACATGAAGAACTGGTGGGTTCCCGGTTTGCAGATCGGATACGAACACAGTTTTGTGCACCAGGTTGTCGACTTCCTCAAGTCGCTTGAGACAGGTAAGCCTTGCAGTCCAACTTTCCGCGAAGCTTTGGAAACACAAAAGGTTTGCGATGCGGTTCTGCAGAGTGCGAAGTCAGGTGCTTGGGTCGGAATTTCTTAAAGAACTTTCAAGGATCGGTAACGCGGAGTGAATTATTTTGCTCATGCCCGCCGCCATTTGCTAAGTAACCAATGGATGATGGGGCCCGGTGTTCAAGCCGGGCCCTATTTTCTAGCGGGCGTCGCTTTGCCGGATTGGTTAAGTGTCATCGATCGCCGAGTTAGGGCTCGCAGCGAACCGGCGGCGCGATTGCTCAGGGATTCCGATCCCCGGGTTGTCGCTGTGGCGCGTGGTATTATCCAACACCACTTTGATGATCGCTGGTTTCATCAGACCCCAGAATTTCTTGTGCTTTCCAGCCAATTCGCAGTGGAATTAAGACAGTGGCTCGACGTCGAGCAGGGTGCCCAGCCAGGATTTGTGGGGCATATTTTGGTAGAGTTATTGCTTGATTCAAGTTTGATTTTAGAAAATCCAGTAGTTCTAGACCGTTACTATAAAGCGCTTGAGCAATTGGATCCGCAGTGTGTCGAGTCAGTTGTCAATCGTGTCAGTAAGCATCCGACTGATATGGTCAGTCGACTGATTCCTCGGTTTATTCGCGAGCGCTTCTTGTACGACTACCAAGAGGACGCCAAACTTTGGATGCGACTCAACCATGTCATGGGGCGAGTGAAGTTGCCGCAGTTGCCGGCAAGTCTCATCGACTGGCTACCTGAAGCGCGGCGACGTGTCGAAGAGGCGAAGCATCAGTTGATGTGGGCTCAAGATCACGACCCTCCTTGGGATCAATTCCTCCAATCATTAGAAACCTCTCCAGATAAGGAAACTTGATTATGAAAATCGGTATGAATTTGTTGTTATGGTCCGGTGAGCTCAATGATGGATTGTTACCTATCCTCAAAGAAATAAAGAGCATGGGATTTGATGGAGTGGAGTTGCCGATTTTCAACTTGGATCTCGATTATGCCAAATGGGGAAAGATTCTCGATGACATGGGCCTAGCGAGAACTGCGGTCACGGTTCGAAATGTTGACGACAATCCCATCTCCTCCGATGCCGCAGTGCGTGCGCGAGGTGTCGAACTCAATAAGAAGACCCTCGATTGCTGTGCCGCCGCGGGTGTTGAAAGCTTGATCGGTCCTTATCATTCCGCGCTCGGACACTTCAGTGGCGCCGGCCGAACCGAGAGCGAATGGAAGTGGGGCGTCGATAGCATGAGCCAAGTTGCTGAACATGCTGGTAAAGTGGGAGTGAAGCTTGGTATCGAACCGCTGAATCGTTTCGAATGCTACTTCTTGAACACTCATGCCGATGCAGCTGCTTTTGCTCGCGCGGTCAATCATCCCAATTGCGGAATGATGTACGACACTTTTCACAGCAATATAGAAGAGAAAAGTATTCCTGCGGCGCTGCAGGCTTGCAAAGATAAGCTCATTCATATCCACATCAGCGAAAACGATCGCAGTACACCAGGTGCAGGAAATATACGTTGGCGTGAAAATTTCCAAGCCATCAAGGATATTGGTTACGATGGTTGGTTGGTGATCGAAGCGTTTGGTCTAGCGCTTCCAGAACTCGCCGCAGCGACTCGTATTTGGCGACGTATGTTCGACAATGAATTGCAGCTTGCTCGTGAAGGCTTGGCGTTTATCAAGTCACAACTTGCCGCAAATCGGTAGTTCATAGGTTGTTACAGCAGATGGTTCTTCAAGGCCCAGCGATCCATAGGACTGCTGGGTTTTTTTGTGGGCGATGAATCTCTTGCAGTTGTTCCCTTGGTGACGTCGGTCAGTAACTTAGAGAAATTAAGAAAGTCTTCTTTTCATTGTGATAAACTCTAGTTCAATCTAGGAGAAGACTTTTTGAATCCTTCCCGTGTTTGCCTGTTGACGTTGGTCTGCCGCATGATCGCGTGGGGCTCTGTGTTGGCCGCACTGGGATGGGTTATTGCTTCTTACGAGTCTCTTCCCGATGTGATTCGGCTGACGCGTTGGAAGTCAGCCGATAAAAGTTGGTTTATCGCTCTGAGAGTCCCGCTGATCAATCTCTTTTCTCTTGGCTTGATTGAGGTTCTCGGCAGATCTATAGCTCGATTAAAGGTTCCTGGTGCTGCTCAGCTTATTACTCCCGTGCTTTTGTTGACAGTGGGTATCAAGGGAGGTATTGAGGGTTGGGAGTTAATGCATTTACCTAACCGACATTTTGCTGCGGTACTGTTGCTTGGCTTGACGGTTTTAGCGGGTGTCCTGGTCGCAAGTCGCTGCGCTGAGTCGCTTCTGAAAAACGGAAACATCGGGAAGTTGAAGCTAACAGGATTTGAGTTATTTTTAGTGACCATCTTTGTTGCAGGGATCATTCTGCTGAACGTACCCTTGGTCACCCAGTCTCTCTAAGAGTTCCACGCGGTGCGAGTCAGACGCTGGATGGAAGTTGTGGCGGTGTGGCTAGCGAGAGTGCAGTGACATCGGGCCTATCGTTTAGACTTTAGAGGTCAGGCCAACGAGCGAATATTGGGGTGTAGAAATAAACGAAGCCGATACCTAAGGGCTCGTGAGAGCTGGCTTAAGTATCGGCCTTGTTTTTCCTATCGGCTGTTGGCGGCAAAAAATGGAGCCGCTGCGAGAATGGCGAAAGTCGGGCGTGCTACTGCACTTGCCCTTATTGACCTTGGCCAACGCAAGTTTTTGGTCCCTCTGCCGAAATGACAGCCTACAGGATCGTGCGGGTACATTCACCCCGCTTCTGTATCATAGACCAGAGTGAACTGGTCGCAAGGTACATCGGAATTCAACCACGGCGACTTTCGCTAAATTTTACAATTATTTGATTGGACAAATGGTTTATCGGGCTTGGTATTGCAGTGGTTGCATCTTGAGTGAAACCAAAGAAAAATTTCTTTGACAAACTAAAGAAAATATTTTCTTCGATTTACGCTGCGGGATGTTTCGATATCGCTAGCGATGGCACAGAGACACCACCGCATTGATCAAGTGATCCATATCGGATTTTCCGTGATAGAGATGGCAAGAGACACGGATGAGATATCGCCCTTGGAAAAAAATAATCGGAACTTCGATGCGATAATGGTCCCATAACTGCCTTTGTAGATTGCTCCAATCTCCATCAGGCAGCCAAACTGCGGCCATCCAGCCGTAGAGTGAGTTGGCTGAGGTATCTGGCACGATGGGAGTGGTACCAAGTCGTTCAGAGAGTTGTTTGCGCACGTAGTCTGCGAGTTGATGATTTCGTTTTCGAAGTCGATTCAAGTCGAATTGACTAAAGAAATCGACCGCTGTCGGCACGCTCAGGTAAGGGCTGTAATCGCGTGTTCCGACCCAAATTTGGTGATCGGTCCAGTGTCGTAGTTCGCCCGGTGGGAGGCGACCCCAACTGATTTCAAAAGGTACTGCGAGTGCTTGCCACTGCGGTGCAATATAGGTGAAGCCGCTTCCCAGAGGAGCGCTGAGCCATTTATGGCAACTCGCGGTATAGAAATCACATTTCAATTGATCGATACTCAGCGGCAATTGGAGAATGGTGTGAGGACCATCAACACAGACTGCGGCGCCGCTGCGATGGGCCAGTTCAGTAAGTTCAGCAATCGGCAAAATCATAGCTGTCGGTGAAGTGATTTGGCTGAGGATGAGTAGGCGAGTTTGTGGTGAGATTGCCTTTCGATAGCGGTCGATGATTTCATCGTGAGATTCGATTGGAAACGATAGATCCATTTCGCGATATGATCCACCGGTCTGTCGGCAACGGCGTTGCCATATTTTTTTTACAGCGCCGTATTCATGCTGGTTGAGAAGTACTTCTTCACCCGGTTTCAACGGAAAGAAGCTGGCGATGTGATTCATGCCAGTCGTGGCACAAGTGCAGAAGGCGAGATTCTCAGGATTGGTTCCAAGGAATGTAGCGAGTTTTTCGCGAGCAGCCCACCAGGCAGGTTCAAGCTGCCGGAGATAGAAGTCCATCGGATTGGAGGTGCAGCGCAGGCTCCATTGATCGCGATCCTGAAGTACCTTGCGAGGCGATAAACCGAAAGCTCCATGATTTAGGTAGAGTATATTGGGATCTAGATCCCAGGGTTCGCGATAACCGACGCTCCAGTCGTCGAGGACCTGGTTTAGCGAATTTGGTGTGAACGAGAACGAATTCATGATGGGTGAGTAGTTTCAATGAGGACCATGATTTTTTCGGCGACATCGAAAGAAAGGATTGTGTTTCGTCCATCGATATGAATCTGCACGATGCGCGCCAGCGGATCGCTTTGGATAATGTCCCCTTTTGCGTGTGGGATTAGACCATGTTCATGAAGATAGCGAAGAAAGTCAGCCGCTTGTTCCGTGACACGCTGGATAGTAATCGAAGTTCCTGATGGACATGCAGCAAGACTGAGTTGGCTAGCGACTCCCACAGTTCCGTCCGCTTTCGGAATCGGATCGCCATGGGGATCGAAAGCGGGATGGCCTAAAAAGTGGTCGATTCGATCAATAAGCAAGTCACTGACAGCGTGTTCCATATTCTCCGCTTCTTCGTGCACTTGATCCCAAGTGAGATGAAGGGTTTGAACTAGGAATAATTCGATCAGTCGATGTCGACGAAGCACACGAAGAGCGAGTTGTTGTCCTTTCTCTGTTAGAGTTACTCCGCCGTATGGCGTGTAATCTGCGAGATCGCTTTCGCGCAGCGTTTTGAGCATGCTGGTGACAGAGCCGGGTGAAACTTGCAGGGCCGTAGCGATAGCGCCCGTAGTAGCTGGCTCGTGGTCTTTATCCAAGCACAACAGATAGATGGCTTTGACATAATTCTCTACTGTCAGGCTTGGCAAGGGACCGATCTCCCGGAATTCATTTCGCGAGGAAGGTGTTAGGATGGTGGAGAATCATTGTAAAGTGATTTTGTAGATTCTACTACCTTCGACGACGGTCAATCACTGGATCAAATTTCTCTACCAAGATGGGCTAAGGCTGGAAAACCTTAGAAAAGGCTTGTATTAGCAATTCTGTTCCGTGGAACTCGCACCAGAGCCTTGGCAGGGGGATCGACATCGGGAAGAATGGAGGCCAAGGAGTTAACTATGTTATTGATTAATCAGCATGCAACCGATATGTGCGACGTGGTACGTGCGGAGCAGGACGAACTGCGAGTCAGCCTGCATCGATTACCTTGTGGAGCAGAGGTTTTCGACTTTGGTGTAGCGACGCTCGGCGGCATTGTCGCCGGTGAGTGGCTGGCTGAAATCTGCATGGCTGGAAGAGCCGAAGTTCATGTGTTGTCAGGCGAACGCGCGATTTGGCCTGGGCCTTGGGTGCAGGTGACCAGCGATGATCCGGTGGTGGCATGCATGGCATCACAATATGCCGGCTGGCCTGTCAAAGTCGGTGAGTATTTTGCGATGGGTTCCGGTCCGATGAGGACCAAGCGAGGAAAGGAGCCTGTCTTACAGACGTTGGGTTTTAAAGATACATCGACAGGAGCGGTTGGGATTCTGGAGGCAGATCAGTTGCCATCGGATGATGTAGCAAAGGCGATCGCTGAGGAGTGCGGAGTTGCACCGGAGCATCTGCGATTGTTGGTAGCTCCGACACGCAGTCTAGCTGGAGTAATTCAGGTTGTAGCAAGAAGTGTCGAGACAGCCCTTCACAAACTCTTTGAACTTGGTTTTCCATTAACTGCCATCAAGAGCGCACACGGAATCGCGCCGCTTCCTCCGCCGGCAAAGGATTTTGTCAAAGGAATTGGTCGTACGAATGATGCGATTCTGTATGGCGGACTGGTAACGCTGTATGTCGATATCGAGGATGAAAAGATCAAAGAGGTTGGTTCGCGAGTTCCGAGCCTATCATCGCGAGATTTCGGCGCTCCATTCGCTGAGATTTTCAAGAAGTATAACTTTGATTTCTATCAAGTTGATGCGGGCCTCTTTAGTCCAGCAGAGGTTTGTTTTTCGAATTTGCGTACCGGTCATAGTTTTCGGTATGGAGGACCACGAGCTGATCTGATTGCAAAATCGTTCACCTGAGAGGCGTTGTGAGATTCTGCATTCTTGGTTCTGCCGAAAATTGGTTTGTTCGCGATCTTCAGCGTGCTGCCGCCGATCATGAGGTCGAAGTGTGTGCGTTTGATTCTCTGCAGGCAAAATTTGTCCCGTCGATGATGCGAGGCGATGCATCGACAGGCTGGGAGGTGTGGGGAGGTCAGACACCGATCCATGAAATGGATGCTCTGTTTGTCAGGACCATGCCTCTGGGAACCTTGGAGCAAGTCGTTGTCCGAATCGACACGCTCCATATGTTGCAGCAAGAGGGAGTGGAGATCGTAAATCCACCGCGAACGCTCGAAATCGCGATCGATAAATGGCTAACACTTTACTCCTTGCGGGATTTGGGAGTCAGATTACCACCGACTATTTGTTGTCAGCAACGAAGTCAGGCGATGGAGGCCTTCGAGCAATTGGGTGGCGATGTCGTAGTGAAACCGATTTTCGGTGGCGAAGGACGAGGTATCATGCGGGTCAATGACCTCGATATGGCTTGGCGCGTCTTTAGTACGTTGGATCAACTGCGTCACGTTGCCTATCTGCAGAAGTTCCTTCCACACTTTGGTTACGACTTGCGATTGCTGGCGATTGGCCGAAAAGTGATCGCAGTGCGTCGAGAGTCTCATGGTGATTGGCGCACTAACATCTCGCGCGGCGCGACGGCCGTAGCGGTTGAACCGACTGACATGCAGATTCAATTGGCGCATCGTATCATGGATCGAATGCAGGCGACCGTGCTGGGAATTGATCTGTTGCCTGCTCAGGATGGTTCGGAGTATTTGCTCGAAGTCAATGCGGTTCCGGGGTGGCGTGGGACGGCAGAGGCGACAGGGGTTGATGTTGCAAGTGAGATTGTTCGAGAAACTGTTGAGCGAATCGAACAACGCAAGGCTAAAGGTTAGGGGCTGATGACTGCAAGTTCTACAAGTCATAACGTGGTAGCTCGCTTGACGGCGATGGCCGCTGTGCGCCCCGATCATCTTGCGATCGCCGTTCCGCGCGGCTCGAAGAAGCTTGGTACGAAACGTCCATACGATCTGTTGTCGTTCAAGCAATTGGAAGATCGTTCGTCGGCAATTGCGGCGGGGTTGGTGAAGCGGGGGCTTAAGTCGGGTCAGCGTATCGCTATGTTGATTCCGTTTAACGCCGACTTTATCACGGTAGTTTTCGGGCTGCTGAAGGCTGGTGCTGTTGTCGTGCTGATCGATCCAGGTATGGGGCGAAAGCATTTGGTGCGCTGTCTGGAAGAGGCGAAGCCTGATGGCTTCGTGGGAACCCCTTTGGTTCATGTGATTCGCAGCGCGCTTGCCAAACGATTTCCTCGATCGCCAATGTTAGTCACAACCAAACGTTTGCTCACTTGGCCAAGTTGTCCGACATTGGCAGAGTTAACGCAGGCATCACTTGAGGGGTTTAAGCCGTATCAAGCTTCGCTGGATGATATGGCGGCGATCATTTTTACAACGGGAAGTACGGGGCCGCCCAAGGGAGTGCGATACACGCATCGCATGTTCAATCGACAGATCGATCAGATCGTGGAGCGATATGGAATTGAACCGGGTGGCAAAGATCTTTCCGGGTTTCCATTGTTTGGATTGTTCAATGCGGTGATGGGGACGACGACCATCATACCGGACATGAACCCAACGCGTCCTGCCGCTGTGGATCCAGTGAGGTTTCTCGATGCTCTGGACCAATGGGAGATCAATCAATCGTTTGGCTCTCCAGCTTTGTGGACAGCCGTTGGAAAATATTGCGAGGAAACAGGTCGCAAGATGCCAACTCTACGGCGAGTTCTTTCGGCTGGCGCACCGGTACCTCCGCGTGTCCTGTCTTGGGTGCGGGCAGCGATGGCAAGTGATGGGTGTGTTTTTACGCCCTACGGCGCAACGGAAGCTTTGCCAGTAGCCTCGATCGAATCGCGCGAGGTGCTTGAAGAAACATCGATACGTTCGCGTGTGGGTGCGGGGACTTGTGTCGGTCGACCTTTTAGCGGCATCCAGTGGAAGGTTATTGAAATCGACGATGGTCCTGCTACGACACTGGTCGACGTTCGTGAATTACCTACGGGGCAGATTGGCGAGTTGATGGTTTCAGGCGATGTGGTGTCGCAGCAATACGAAACGCGTGGTGACCAAAACGCATATCACAAAGTATTTGATGGTGAGCGGTATTGGCATCGCATGGGTGATGTTGGTTACCTCGATGACTTAGGAAGATTCTGGTTCTGCGGTCGCAAGTCACATCGTGTTCGTACTGCGAGAGGCGTTCTTTTCACGATTCCTTGCGAAGCAATTTTTAATTCACATCCGAGCGTTCATCGATCTGCCTTGGTCGGTTTCGGTGAATCGGGTAAGCAGACTCCGGCCGTAGTCGTTGAGGTCTGGGCTAAGTCTCGAAAAGACTATAGGTCAGCCGTGGCGAAAAAGAATCTTGTCGAGGAGTTGCGATCACTGGCGGCCGCTCATTCACATACGCGTGATATTGAACATATTCTTATCTACCCAGGATCTCTGCCGACCGACATTAGACATAACGCGAAAATATTTCGAGAGAAGCTCGGTCCTTGGGCAGAGGTGCAAATTAAGTCAAAAGGGGATTAGATCTCTATGGATCTCAAACTAAAAGGACACAAGGTACTCGTTGTCGGAGGAGCGAGCGGGATCGGTTTGCAAACGGTTAAGTTGTTGCTGGAGGAAAAAGCTTGCCCGATCATTTGGGATATTAAGTCCGATGTCGCTCAAATCGCCGAGCAACTTGCGTCAGAATTTCATGGTGAATGTCGCGGCTTTCGTGTGGATGTGGCGAGTCGAGAAAGCGTATCAAGTACCACTGAAGAGACCAAGAAGCATATAAGTCAATTTGATCATGTGGTTCACTGCGCAGCGATAGGTAGCGGTAAGTATGGATTTCCGTTTTCAAATCTTCAGCCGGAGGATTGGGATCGTTGTTTGCATTTGAATGTTATGGGGATGGTCTATGTTGCGCATGCTGTTACTCCGATGGTGAAAGCGAAGCACTTTGGTTGCATGGTGTTTCTTGGGTCGGTCGCGGGGCAGATCGGATCGCAAACGGATCCTCCTTATAGTGCCGCTAAAGCTGCGAACATCAATTTTGCGCAGTGCTTGGCGAAGGATCTAGCGCCGCAAGGCATTCGCGTGAATACGGTGAATCCAGGTATGGTTCAAACACCACTGAATCGAAGTGTTTGGCAAGCATGGCATGATGCGCAGCCAGAGAATCAGCGGTTGACTTATGATCAGTGGGCTGGGGAAAAAGTAAGCCGCGTGGTGCCATTGGGGCGTTGGCAAACGGTTGAAGATATCGCCAACATGATTGTCTTTTTGCTCAGTCCTCGCGCTGGTAATGTGACCGGTCAGACGATTAATGTCGATGGTGGCTTTGTTATGCACTGGTAGCGCAGAATCAATCGAACAATTTCTTAAGGTGTTTCTGATATCACTTAGCGGGTTATGTATGCAAAGCTAGTTGTTCGGGAGTTTTTCAATCCACAAGCGTAGTAAGGATTCGAGTTCGCGCCCTTCTTCGATCGCTTTTTGACTGCGGAGATGATCTGCGATCTGCTGGTGAGAGAGTCCGAGTTTCTGCAGTTCTTCGCGGGCGTCATGCCAAGTGGGGAGCCAAACCATGCGACGTTTCATTTCTTCGGTTGTGCCGGTGTAGCGTAGGAAATGCTGCAGGTCGAGAATGAAGAAGACATGCGGTTGAAAAGGAGATGTGTGGTGAAACACGTGGTCATCGTCGAGAACGAACTGTCCAGGGGTCGGATTCCAAATGGTATTGCGACTTTTAAGTGTTCGAGCTAGTTCGATTTCAAGATCTGTGAAGTGCATGTTTGGTAGTTCCCGGTGTTTCTTTTCGTTGATAGGCAGGCGATTGTTTTTTTAGCGGCCGATCATCGACGGTTGCGATTTAGCGACTTGCGTGTTTTATCGACGATAAATTTTAGCGATGCGGCAATCACTGTTTTGCGTTCTTGAGCCAATGAAGTAATTCGCGGAGATTGCGGGGATTCTGGCCTAGATCCCCTTTTCCTATCCGCGACCGGCTTATGGCGTTGACCATGGTTCCTTCTGCGGTAGAGGTTAACGTGACATAGATGTCATCGCTGAAGCGGAGTAGGGCGGTTGTGCGGACCAGATGGATCTTGCGCGCTGAGGGATCGATCGTCGAGGAATCGATGAAGCTCCAAAGTGGGAGTTCGGACGGGAGGCGGCGAAGCGAATTTTCCAGGGCATCGGGGGTGGCGGAAGAAGTCCAGGTTCGCAGCCTTTGGTCCTTGGCAGCGGGAGATGTTTCGGCCACATTGGTGGAGAGGTCGCGCGACCAATCTTCGATGTATGAAAAAATCCAAACTGTGATCGCTACAGCTACAATGGCCACAGCGATACCGATCCAGCGAAAGAGGTCTGTTGTCATGGATCTATTTGAAAATATGGAACGGGATAATAGGCGTCAAAACGAGCCGCTGGCCGCGCGTATGCGACCTCGCGATTTGTCAGAGTATATCGGACAAGAGCATTTTTTGGGGCCTGGCAAGCTGCTACGCCGTTTGATCGATGCAAAAAGATTGGGATCGATCCTGCTTTATGGCCCACCTGGTACAGGTAAAACGACGCTCGCACATCTCCTAGCCAAGCACACTGGTGGTGCTTTTCGGCAGCTTAGCGCGGTGACTAGCGGGGTCAAGGAGTTACGGGAAGTTCTGCAATGGGCGCAGGATGAAGTATCATCCGGACAGCCCAAGCCGCTGCTATTTATCGATGAGATTCATCGCTTTAATCGATCTCAGCAAGATGCACTGTTACCTGATGTGGAGTCGGGGATCATCAGTTTGATCGGGGCGACAACGAGTAATCCTTTTTTTGCGGTCAATGGCGCGTTGCTCAGTCGCAGTCAGATCTTTCAGTTGCAGCCGCTCCAAGAATCTCAAATTGTTCAATTGCTTGAGCGAGCTATTGCGGATAAGGAACGCGGATTGGGTTGGATACCGATTCAAGCAGAGAAGGCTGCGCTGGAGTACCTTGCGAGAATTGTAGAAGGGGATGCAAGGCAGGCGTTGGGGGCTTTGGAGGTGGCTGTACTATCCTGTCCTAAGCGGCCTGTCGTGATTGATTTGCCGCTAGCACAGGAGTCGGTGCAGCAGAAGTTGATTCAATTCGATCCTTCTGGTGATCAGCATTACGACATGGCCAGTGCGTTGATCAAGAGTATTCGAGGGAGCGATCCCGATGCCTCGTTGTATTGGCTGGCACGGATGCTGGAAAGTGGCGAGGATATAAGGTTTCTTTGTCGAAGGTTAGTGATTTTGGCAAGTGAGGATGTTGGTAACGCGGATCCGAACGCGTTAACGTTAGCTGTAGCTGCAATGCAAGCATGTGAATTTATTGGTTTGCCAGAAGCACAGCTGACTTTGTCACAAACGGTTATTTACCTCGCTTGCGCGCCGAAAAGTAATTCCGCAACGGTTGCTATCGGATTAGCTCGGCAGGAAGTTCGGCAAGGTCAGTTGATTCCTGTGCCTATTCATTTGCGTGATAAACATTATGCAGGTGCCGATCAGTTGGGGCATGGAAAGGGCTATCAGTATTCGCACAACAGTGACGATGGTGTTGCAGCTCAGGATTACCTCGGTGTGGATCGCATCTTTTACACACCGACCGATCGAGGTGCGGAGCGGGAGATTGGTGAGCGGCTCTTAAGGATTCGCGAAAGATTGCAGGAAGCGAAGAAGGGCAGTGCATCGTAACTGGTCGATGGCCGGCTGGTTTTTCAGATGTTAACCAAAAGTTTCTCCGATGACGCTCATCTTTTGATGACATTCATATTTTGAAAAACGATTCTAGATCTTTTACGACTGCAACTCCGATCGATCAAATTTTCCCTTTTGAATTGCTAGCAAGTCGAACGACGAATCTACGGAACAAGGACTGTCCTCTCTTCCGCGTGGTTTGCTAGCAGTTCATGCACGTCATCCCGAACCAGGACTGTCCCGGTTTCCCTTTTGAATTGCTAGCAAGTCGATCGACGAGACCATGGAACAAGGACTGTCCTCTCTTCCGCGTGGTTTGCTAGCACATCATGCATGTCAACTCGAACCAGGACTGTCCCGGTTTTCCCTTTTGAATTGCTAGCAAGTCGATCGATAAGTCGATGGAACAAGGACTGTCCTCTCTTAACACTGTGCTGAGTGCGAATTGCTAGCGGGACCGGGCGATTTGCAGCAAAAGAACCAGGACTGTCCCGTCTTTTTTTGGTTGCTAGCATGTCGAGAACTTAGATGCGAGCAAGGACTGTCCTCTCTTCTGCGAGATTAGCAAGCAAGTCGAATCGGTCTGTCGCAAGAGAACAAGAAGAGAACAAGGACTGTCCCGGTTTCTTGGGGTGAGGGGCGAACAACGATCGTTCTTTTTTCGGAGAATGCTAGCAATTCACCATAAGAATATTCGGCGACTGCAGTTGCTATCTTGGTTTGAGAAGGAGTTGCAAGACACGACGTGACTCCAAAAGGGAGTGACGATTTCTCGAAATGATAGCCTTTCTAAAGTCGTCATTTTTTCTTTTTAGAATCTGTATTCTTTTCGAGTGTTTTGATGGCGATAGGTCGCGGGGTTAACGTCATGCTCGTTGGGAGTCAAATTGCTGAGAAGTTTCATAAAGGGTGAAGTTCCTCTTGAGGGGAAGACGAGTTGCAGGCTATACACGCCGCTACTGGAGTTAGTTGGAGGAGTTGTGTTAGCGTTTGGACTTGGGGAGTATGGAGATTTCTATCGATGCCAATACCACATTTTGACGCGACGACTTCCGAAGCACTCCACTTTCTTTTCCTGTGGTCGGGATATGGAAGTTTGGTAGGTTTGACGGCAAAGGCAATTATGCCCGGTCGCGATGGTGGCGGGGCGTTAGCAACTTGGGCGTTAGGTTTGGGGGGAGGATTGATTGGTAATGTGGTTTTAGCGTTGCTGACCAATGAGCCTTTTGACTTGATGACTCCCTATGGTATCGTCGCTGCGGTTGCAGGTTCCTTTGGATTGCTTTTGGTCTATCGATTGAGCGATGGAAAGTTTTGGGAAGACGAGCCGCAGAAACCAAGGTTGAGGGAACTGGCTCCGGAGGAAATTGCTGACTTGCCGAGGCCGAAGCGTTTGCGTCGTCGCAAGGCCTGGTTTGATGAACAACGCATGGACACAACTGAGACGGGTGAGAGTTACTCGGAACCGGAGATACATCGAATCGAGCGAGTGACTCGGCAATTGTTGACGCACAAGACAACGCGAAGTTCTCCTGTGCGCCAAACGCTAGAAGAACCTGACGAAGCCTAATTCGATTCGCTATTCCTTGAGCGAAATAGGCTTGATACTGCTAACCATCGGCAGATTGGATATAGACTTTCTGACCGACGGCATATGATGCTGCCTGCTTTCTACTTTTCAGTTCTATACCAAACGGCCTTCTTTGGGTTAAGAGTTGTGCAGTGAGTTTCGCGGCGAACCTGAGCTCCTTTACTTATCTTTGACCATAAGTCGACGGATCGACATTCCACCGCTGAGATTTCGGACATCAGTGAAGCCCTGTCCTTTGAGCAAGCAGGCTGCAACATGGGATCGCTTACCCGAGTGGCAGACGCAAATTGTTGGGCGAGTCGGGTCAAGTTCGGTCCAACGCGTGGAGAGTTCGTCGACGCTGATGGCAATAGCGCCTCGCAGTGGGAGTGTCTGTTGCTCTTTTGCGGTGCGAACATCGACTACCTGGAGGCCTGATAGATCGCTGTTGGGTTCGCTGAGGCTTGGCGATTGCTGGAGATCGTT
This sequence comes from Planctomycetota bacterium, assembly GCA_041178745.1. Classification (GTDB taxonomy): domain Bacteria; phylum Planctomycetota; class Planctomycetia; order Pirellulales; family Pirellulaceae; genus JAFLCP01. Next base: position 21,509 of record JBEGUT010000001.1, read on the forward strand.
TGAGGCAGCGAAGGCGGCCATATGCACAGGATCTTTCGCTGAGCCGTAGGGCGGTGCGTAGGCAAGGTCGACTTGTGCGAGATCATCGACCGTACCTCCGAAGTGCATTGCCGTAGCAATGACATCGATTCGCTTGTCGGCTCCTTCGGCACCAATGCACGATGCTCCAAGTATTTTTCCATCTGTGGGAGAGTAAATCAGTTTAAGAGTTAGATTTTTCGCGCCTGGGAAATAGCTTGCATGATGAGCCGCTTGGATGATAACGGTTCGGTGAGGAATTTTGTTTAGTCCGCAGGCGCGTTGGCTCAAGCCCGTACAGGCTGCTGTGAGCTGGAAGACGCGAACAACGGAGGTACCCAAAACACTTCCCATTTCGGTCGATTGTCCAGAAGCTGCGTGAGCACCGGCGACTCGGCCGCTGCGATTGGCAGGTCCTGCCAGTGGAACTCGAGATGGCTTATCGGTGACTCCATGATGGTATTCCGCCATATCGCCGACGGCATAGATGAGCGGATCGTTGGTTTGCATGAACTGATTGACGGTTACACCACCGGTTGCACCGAGTTGTAGATCGGCGTCTTTTGCGAGTTCGACGCGAGGCCGAACACCTGCGCCAACGAGGACTAAGTCAGTAGAAATTTCTGAACCATCTGCAAGCACAATAGCAGTGGCCTGTTGCTGATTCATTCGTAGTTCTCGCACGTCCGCATTGACGATGACATCGACGTTGTGGTGAACCAATTCATTATGGATCAACGCCGCCATTTCCGAGTCTAGTGGCGCGAGTACTTGGGGAGCTTTTTCGAGCAAGGTGACTTTGAGTCCAAGGCGATGGAATTGTTCGACCGTTTCGAGCCCTACGAAACCTGCCCCTATAACGGCGACATTCTGAACTGAATTGTTCCTCAGGTAATCGAGGATGCGATCCATATCGGCGAGTGTCCATAGTTGGAAGACATTAGTGGACTGTTGAGGGTAAAATGGAGGTCGCAATGGTTCCGAGCCCGTCGCGAGGATGAGCCGATCGTAGTGCAGCGAGCTTTTCTCGCCGGTTGGATGATGAATTATTTCGACAGATTGCTTGTTGCGATCGATATGAAGTGCTTCGGTTTGAGTGCGCACTTCGATACGAAAGCGTTTGTGAAAAAGTTCCGGTGTGGTCACTAGTAGGCTTTCACGCTGCGCGATGTCACCACCGATGTGGTAGGGGAGGCCGCAATTAGCAAAGGAAACAACGGGACCTTTTTCGAGCAATATGATTTCGGCTTTCGCGTTTGCTCGTCGAGCTCTTGCAGCAGCGGTAGCGCCACCAGCGACTCCACCGACAATAACAATTCGAAGCGGCTGATTGGTTGATGTGTTCATGATGTTAGCATCCATTGCGACGTGAACAGATTGAAGTGGATCTAGGATCCAAAAGATTCCTTGGGACCGGGAAAAGATCCAGATTGAAGATCAGCTTTGAAGCGAGTGATTGCTTCGGCAGCCGCCTGGCGGAGTTGAGCGTACTGCCGCACAAACTTTGGCAAATAGCCAGAGTTCCACCCGAGCAGATCATTGGTTACGAGGACTTGGCCGTTGCAACTCGGTCCGGCTCCAATACCGATGGTCGGAACATGGAGAGTTTTGGTAACTTCAGCAGCGATCTGTTCTGGAACGCATTCCATTAGGACCGCAAAAGCGCCAGCGTTTTGCGCAGCTTCGGCATCGTGCATGATACGTTCCGCATCGCGCTGGACGACATAGCCCCCTAGTGCGTGGACGCTTTGGGGTCGGAGTCCTACGTGTGCCATCACAGGGATACCCGCATCGACCATCGCGGCAATCGTATCGGCCTGAGCGGCACCACCTTCCAGTTTAATGCCATGGCAGCCGGTTCGTTTCATGATTTTCGCTGCAGATCGAAGGGTGTCTTGGACGCCGAGTTGTCCATGCGGGAAAGGCAGGTCGATGAGAACAAACGCTCTTTTAGCCGCTCGGGCTACCATTTCTCCATGGTAAATCATGTGGGAAAGGGTAACGGGTAGAGTTGTTTTGTGGCCTTGAACCACCATCCCGAGACTATCGCCAACCAGAAGTACATCCACCCCCGCTTCATCGAGAAGTTGGGCGGTGGGGAAGTCGTAGGCTGTCAGCATAGTGATGGGCTGGCTTCGAGTCTTCATTTTTTGAAGGTCTCGGACCGTGAGCTGTTTTTGCGAAAGCGAATCGGCCATTGAATTTCTGCTGGAATTGGGAGAGCCTAGGGGCTACTGAAATGAAAAAAACAGGAGACAAGCTTTCGGAAGCTGCATAGATTATACTCTGGACTTGGATTATTCCTGTAATCATTGAGTCTAACCGATTTTTAGCAGTAGGTGATTGGCCGAAAAGGTCTGTGGGCAACTGTTCTTTTGCGATTTTTGAGTGGAGCCTCTCCTTATGATGAGTTTCTTTGGGCGTCGGGAGCGATCTTCGGCGATGACTTGCTCGCAGTCGTTATGGGTTCGTTATTTGGTTTTTACTTGCTGCATGCTGACGACCATGGGAATATTGCCTTCGCCAGTTGCTGACCGCGAAGTTGGTCAAGCGTGGGGGCAGGCTCCAGGGGCTGATCGACAGGCCTTTAAAGTCAATGGAACTTTAAAAGGTATGCAAAACGGGATGTTGATGGTGACGGGTGCAGACAAAAAAGACTACATGGTCAAGTTGCCTAAGGAACTGGACAAGGTCCGTTATTCAGGACAGGCTGCGGTGGAATGGTTGAGCAATGGTCTTTTCGTTCGATTTGAAACACAAATGGACGAGAAGGGCCGTGTCGTAGGGGCGGTGAAGCAGATAGAGGTGTTTGTACCTGATCCGCAGTTGCAAAATAATCCAGCGACTATGAAGGAACATGTACCCGGAGTTCATCTCCTTGGGGTCGCAGGTAGCGATGGCTTATTCAGCGACGAGAAAGTTCCTGCGAATTCGGTTAAGTCGTATCGAGTGATAGCGCAGCTGATGGGTGTCGCCAAGAACAAAATGATGGTAGCCGCTGGTAGTAATCGATTGCAGGTTGAAGTTGATCCTAATGTCGCTATTAATGTCTCGGTGCCAGGAATGGATTTATGCCAGCCAGGCGATGATATTGCGATTAGTGGCTTTACTTATCCGAACCAACCGCAGTTTGTTGAATCTCAAACAATCAGTGTGACCGGAAAACAGCTGATCGGTCAGAAGGTGAAAAAAGGTTCGAAGGCAGCCGCTTCGAAGACAACAACGAAGAGTCGTAAAGATAAGAAAGATGCTGCCGAGGCTGATGGTGCTAAAGAGGGAGCGGCAAAACCTAAGGCTGATGATAAGTAGCATCGCCAGAAGTGAGTTGTTGTAGCCCCCGACTGCTAGTGCTTTATGTCATTATAGAATCGCGATCAGCAGGTGTTGACGTTCGTCAAGTATCGATATGCTTCGATCTCAAGTTGAATCGCTCTTTTGTGTGCATCTTGGGATAGGCTGCGCGAAGGTACTTTCGCAAAATAGTTGAAGCGGATCTTTTGAACACCTCGATGTTTAATCAACCGGTCTATGGAAATTACAGAGCGGTGTCTTATATCCAACCTAACTCCAGGATATGGCGTTCGAGTCGTTCAATCGAAATGATTTGGTGATGGAGGTGACTGATTCGTACAAGGAATTGGTCGGCTTGTGTTGATGACTCGACTGGCAAGTGAAGATCATCGATCAGCTGATCGAGATGGGCTGAAGTCTCACGATGCTGGCGATCAATCTCATGCAATTGCGGTGTGAGGCTTGGGTGAAGTGAAGCGATCGACTCAAAGAGAGCATCGCTGGAAGCTTCGAAAAAATGCTCATTAAGAACTGCACGAAAGTCCTCGAATTGATGGATTAACTCATCTTTAGTTGATCGATCGTGAAAATCTTGTAACCAAAGTTTCAACTGAACGTTAAGTAAGTTTAACGACTTCTCAGTCTTCGATTGTAGGCAGTGAAGATGTTGGCGAGTGGAGGCAAGTTCTTGTCTGTTGCGATACATGACATCATCACTTTCAGATTTAGCATATCTCTGGCCGAAGCTGCCGAGTTGGGTTAGCATCTCGGCAGTATTGGGGTAAAAGGTGGTTCACGATTTGTCGCTTGAAAGTTGGTTAGCTCTTTTCTGTTGGTAGTTTGGTGACAAGGACGGGACAGCTGGCAAGGCGGACGACGCGTTCAGCTACGGAACCGAGAAGAAACCGAGAGAACCCGGTGCGACCGTGAGAAGGTATTACGATGAGATCGGCACCCAGTTCGACAGCTCGATCCGCGATAACTTGCCCTGGATCTCCTAGACGCACTTCTGTGGCGATACCTTTAAATTCATTGCCGGATAATTCGTCACGCAGTGCATCACTGGCGTGGCGAATACGTTCTGCATCATCGATCGTGGCCCACACGACGCCTGGTTCTGTTGGGATCAGGAAGGGGAGGACGTGCAGCACATGGACTTGGGATGGTTGGCCAACAATTTGCATCGCCATTTTTAGGGAATAGTGCGAATGATCGGAAAAGTCGAAGGGAACCAAAACGCACTTTTTTAGCGGCCAAGCCATAGTTGCTTTCCTTATGCCGGAAGTTAACGAACACGAACTCCAGTTGATCATAAGGTTCAAAGCTCGTGCCAATCGATGCGGAGTAGCAGGTTGTTGGCGAAGTTCTAGGTAAATTGTTGGAATTAGTGCGTTTGAAGCGATGTTATTCAGGGATCAGATTCCAAAAAAAGGGAATTGAGAGCGAGAAAATGATCCGCTTGGGTGGTAGCAGGATGAATAATGGTGGGGGGCTGAGAGTGTTTGGGTTTTTCAAGGGCTTGATGTGTGCGAAAGTGCACACGAATTGTGCGGGGAATGAGCGTCATGGCCAAAATGTTGGATCGCGTTGATTTGCGAGGTCTTATACCACCGCTGGTAAGCCCGGTGAATTTTGACGGAAGTTTGGATCTCGAAGGGACGAGACGATTAGTGGATCATGTGATCGATGGTGGGGCTGCGGGGTTATTTATTTTGGGAACATGCGGCGAAGGTGCGGCCTTAAGTTATCGAAAGCGATACCAGTTTGTAGAGGCAGTTTGTGAAGCAGCAGCGGGACGGTTACCGGTGTTGGTTAGTGTGAGCGATACGAGCTTAGAGGAAGCGTTGGATCTGGCAACGCACTCATTCGCTTCCGGCGCATCGGCTGTTGTTTCGACTGGGCCTTACTTTCTTCCAGTACCTTCAGGACATATGGAAACGTATTTCCAAAGACTGGCGGACGAAAGTGCTTTGCCGCTAGTTTTGTACAACATGCCTGGCTGCACCAAGTTCAGCATTGCGCCAGCAGTTGTGGGACGCTTGGCAAAGCATCCCAGGATATTGGGTATCAAGGATAGTTCTGGAGATTTGAATTACGTCCGCGAACTTATTGCTGCAGTTGCTGGCCAAAGTTTTCCGGTGATGATTGGCCCGGAGGAATTGTTATTGCCAGCGATGGAGTTGGGCGCCGTTGGTGGCGTTAATGGTGGAGGTTTGTTGTTTCCCCAAGTGTATTCGGCTCGCATCGAAGCGTTTCGGCGGGGTGATTTTGATCTAGCGAAAAAGGCCGATGAATTTGTTCAAACGCTTAGTCGACAACTCTATTCAGCACCCTCGGGGCGAATGGCAGTCATTGAAGCATTGAAGCTCAGCTTGTCGTTGTTGGGGATATGTCAGCCTTGGGTACTTTCCCCTTTATTGCCGTTGGAAGAGGAGCATCGTCAGCGGATTACCCGATCCATTCCCGATCTCGAATTGATGGCACATCAGTTGTGCCCCACCACAAAGCTGCACACTTCTTCCGTTTGATTCTGACGCGGTAGTTCGCGCTTCACTCGCTAGCATTCTCCCCTAAAACCGGGACAGTCCTTGTTCGCGTGCCCCCCAGCCTGCTAGCAAACCACGCTGAAGACAGGACAGTCCTTGTTCTCAGGTCGCAGCTGGGCACGATTTGCTAGCGAATCTCGCTGAAACTAGAGCGAAGACGGGACAGTCGTTGTTCCGGTCGAACCCGAATCGATCTGCTAGCAAATATCATCTCGAAAAGAGAAGACAGGACAGTCCTTGTTCTCTGGTTGCAGCTCGGCTCGAATTGCTAGCAAATCAAAAAGGGAAGACTGGGAAAGTCAAGAAAGGACAGTCCTTGTTCTCGGCCGCTGAAACCGGGACAGTCCTTTTTCCTTGGGTGCGTCAATCGATTTGCTAGCAAGCCACGCAAAAGACAGGACAGTCCTGGTTCCTGCCTTTGTGTTAACATGCCCGAACTGCTAGCAAATCAAAAAGGGAAACCGGGACAGTCGTTTCTCCTGTCTTATTCGTTTTGCTGGCAAATCAGAGGCAAGCCAGGGAAGTCGTTGTTCGCGCCGAGGGAAGACGAAGAATTGCCTGTTGGATGAAGGAACTGAAGCCGGCGATGAGATCGGTAGCAGCGAAAGGGGGGGAGTAAATGGCAAAACTGATTGAGTCGGGTCGGCGAACTTCAATCAGTCAGGGTAGTTGCTTTTGGGGGTGCTTTGATTCGGGGGTGTTAACCGGGGCTATTTGACCTTGTTATTTGAGGTTGGGTTGACGATACTTTCGTGCTTACATCGAAGTCAGGCTTAACCCAACCATGCCTTGTCGGTTTGGTTTTAGGCGATGAAGTAGTTCGCCACGCTCAAAAGTTTGTTATGAGTGAGGGATTAGGCCGCGTCTGTCCGAAAAAACTGGGAGCAGACTCGTCGACTTAAGTTAGATTTGTTTTTGGATTTGGAGCAATTTTGGTATGGCTCGGTACCACGGTCCGAAAGCCCGCGTCAATCGTCGCTTGGGCGTCTTGGTTTTTGAAAACGCAGGTGCAATTAAAGCAAAAGAACGTCGCGACACACCCCCAGGTATGCACGCTCGCGGACGACGCACCAGTAACTACGGCACTGCTTTGTCGGAAAAGCAGAAGATCAAATACTATTACGGCTTGGGTGAGCGTCAGCTACGACGCTTCTTTGCCGAAGCCTTGCGCCGCAAAGGCAACACGGGTGAAAACCTTCTCATTCTTTGCGAACGTCGCTTAGACAACGTGGTTCGTCGCGCTGGTTTCACCAAGACCCGTCCTCAGTCCCGCCAGGGTATCGTCCACGGCCATTTCAAGGTCAACGGCGTTAAGGTAACCAGCCCAAGCTACATGGTTCGCGCTGGCGATGTGATTGAATTGAAAGGCCGCGAGAATTTGAAGAACCTCTATCGCGGTATTTTGGCTAACAGTAGCGCCCAGCCGTTAGATTGGGTTAGCTTCGATACAGAAAATCTCACGGCGACTGTAAAGAGCAATCCAACGTCTAACGACGTCAGCTTGCCGGTCAATGCAAACATCGTGGTCGAATTCTTGTCTCGCTAGTCCCAGGCGGCTTTCGAGAATGGCTGCACTTTTGCTTTAGATAGTGCAGCGTAGCTGGCATGGTAGCCGGCACATTAGAATATCGATAACACGATACGTTCTTATGGAACTCTCGGTGCCCACCTGCTTGATAACAGGTGAGGCACCTTATGGTCCGTGGCACTTGTGGCCTAAAGTCCCTGTGCCCCAGACCATAAGGTGTTTCTGAGGTTAGGCTATCGAAATCAGATAGCCGCAAAATCTGTAACGCGAGAACATCATGCACTCACAGCTGGTTGTTTTGGGCGGCGGGCCAGGTGGTTACGCAGCAGCTTTTCTAGCGGCCGATGAAGGTCTAGAAGTAACCCTGATCGAAGCCGAAGGTAGGCTCGGTGGTACCTGTTTGCTTCGTGGGTGCATTCCCTCCAAAGCATTGCTGCATGTTGCAAAAGTGATCTCGGAAGCACAAGAGCTCACTCATGATTGGGGCGTTGAGTTCAACACTCCAAAGGTCAATATCGACAAGGTGCGAGCTCGCAAAGAGAAGGTAATCGCGACCCTAAGTGGCGGTCTCGGTCAACTTGCTAAGCGGCGAAACGTCCGGGTCATCAAGGCCAAAGGTGTATTCGAAAGCAACACTTCGATTCGTCTTGAAGGAAACGATCCGTCGATCCCGGAAGAAAAAACAATCACTTTCGACTACTGCATTGTGGCTACTGGTAGCACTCCAGCAATGCCACCTTCGTTCCAAATCGGTAGCTCGTTGGTAATGGATAGCACCGGAGCGCTTGAACTAGCTGACGTTCCAAACAAGATGCTCGTTGTCGGTGGCGGTTACATCGGTCTGGAAATGGGGACGGTTTACGCAAACCTCGGATCACAAGTATCGGTTGTCGAATTGACCGACGGACTACTGCAAGGTGCTGATCGCGACTTGGTAAAACCTTTGCATAAACGCTTGGATGAATTACTCAGCAAGAGAATTTATCTCAACACCAAAGTGGGTTCGATCGCCGAAGTCGAAGGTCAAGTTGAAGTCACCTTCGAAGGCCCAGGCAAGTTTGGGCATGAGCGATTCGATCGAGTCCTCGTCAGCGTTGGTCGACGTCCAACATCGCGCGGAATCGGTCTTGAGAATACGAAGGTCGCGGTCGATCAACGTGGGTTCATTCTGTGTGACAAGCAACAACGCACCGCTGAACCTAACATCTTTGCTATCGGTGACGTGGCAGGCGAACCGATGCTCGCGCACAAAGCATCGCACGAAGCCAAGGTCGCTGTTGAAGTGATCCTCGGAGAACCGGCATCGTTCGATAAAGCCGCAATTCCTGCAGTCGTTTTCACGGATCCTGAAATTGCTTGGGCAGGTCTCACCGAAGATCAAGCCAAGAAACAAGGAATCGATGTGGATATCGAAACCTATCCATGGGCCGCTAGTGGTCGCGCTCAGGCGCTCGGTCGAACCGACGGGCTCACCAAATTGATCGTTGGAAAAGGTGAGCCAGGTCGAGTCCTTGGTTGCGGCATCGTTGGGCCAGGTGCTGGTGAACTGATCGCCGAAGCAGTGCTTGCGATCGAGATGGGCTGTGAAGTTCGCGACCTAACAGAAGCGATTCACCCACACCCGACGTTGAGTGAAACTTTAATGAATGCAGGAGAAGTTCATTTTGGAACTGCCACTGAAATCTACAAGCCTAAGCGACACGGTTAGTGCTTAACTGCATTGGCTGAAAAGTTTTCGCAAGCGTTGCAGGCGTTACGGCTCGCGAACGGTTTCTGTCAGGTTTCTCTGTTTTCGACGACTCTGCCAACGATTGACGGGCAGAGTTGATTGGATATCCGTCTGTGAACTACCAGTCGTAGCTTTCCTCCCCTACGACTAATCCAACACTGCTTGACTATCTGACGGATTACTCGGATTCCAATCATCTCGATTGCAGGAGAATTCGCATGAATGGGAAGGAAGTGATTTTACATCTGCTCAAGGAAGGGGAATGGAACCAAGCCATTTTGCTGTACCGTGAAGAAACAGGTGTCCCTCGCCGGCAAGCGATTCGCGAAGTCCAGCATCTAGCCCACCTCCATCATCTGCAGCCCGCCATTCCCTGGCTTTGGAAACGCACGACAAAAACATCAGCACCCTCTAACGACTCAAAGTCCAGGTGAGCTTGCTGGTTTTTGTAACCCAATCAACAGTGCCGAACTAAGCTGCGAAGCGATTTTCCCGCGAAAAGGCTACTGAGGATAGCGGCCATCGGAAGGAAGCGGTTGGTCGGTTTCTTTTGGTAATTGATAACGATCGCTCAGCCACACCATCGTCCCGGGATCGCTATAAAAAAATTTCCACTTTCGATGGCTACCAGGAAATGATTTAGCGACTTCGCTGCTTGCTTCCGGCTGAAGTTCCTTACCGAGTCTAGATCCCGATGGAAGAATCAGACCATCCGCCCCCCAGCGATCAAGCCACTTACCCCACTCACCTTCGCAGCCAAACAATGCGAGATGATCTTCCATCACGCCGGGCTGAAAAGCAGCTTCGTAAAGCCCGTCAAGACTTACAAGAATGTTCGGTTGCAACTGCCATGTCACATACGCACCGGTGTCGAAGTCGGTGATAAGTCTTCCCTGGAATTGACTACGCTCCAAGTATGCGATGGCACCTAAAGGATAATCACCTCGCTCACCTGTAACCGTCACAGGTAAATACGCTTTCCAAAACGGATACCACAACGCGTACCTCCAAAAAAACAGTCATCACAACACACGCTTGGGCGAGCAGGAGTTTTTTGCGCGACAAAAAGACCTGCAGTCGATTTCCCAATGACATGTACGAAATCCATGCTGGTACATCAGCTAGCCAAATCAATCCGTAAATCGAACCATGCCGAATATGCTTCACAGCCATCACCGCACAGAATAGCAAAAACAGAAATCCTCTGAGCCGAGTCCAGCGACGATGACGGCCAGCGTAAAGTAACAACGCCACCGATATCGCATAGAAGAACATCGTTTGCATCGGTTCGTATGTTGTCCAGAGCGGTCCCCATTTAGCGATCAGTGGACGTGGCATCAATAAGCCATAAGCGAGATAGACGATGTATTCACTGCCGTAAGGAATCACAAATAAAATAAGGACGGCAATCGGAACAGTTGCAAATAGATGCCAAGTATCGAAAAGCAAAATCATCAGCGTCTTAGTTTGAGCATGTCGCTTTCCTAGCAGGGCGACACGGCTAAGAACGCGGCTCATGGAGAGGTTATTGGCCGATGACGTCATGATCTCTTGCAACGCAATGTGGGTGGGGTTCGATTGGCAGGATGAATCGTTCGATCATCTCGTCTCGTAGCTTCTGGCTCACCGGGGTAAGAGCAGTGGCCACGATGGGCCATGGCGCAAGGGCGAATCCAAACCGATTGGCGAGTGCTTGAGAAAAGCTAGCATAGCCCCTGGTGTTTTAGAGATAAGCAAAAGGACGGTTAGTTTGAGGGGCCCTGACTTCTTTTCCGAAACACGCAAGATTACCGATTTTGTCGACTTTGCGTAGAAACTGATCTAGGTCCCTGCTTGCGAAGGTTTTAAACTGTCGTTCATGCCAAGCAAGACACAGTCAAGGAAGACCCTGTCGATGGCAAACTCTGTTAGCAAACGGGGATTGTTACTAACAGAAATTGTGCAAGTGCGAATCTGGCCGGATCGCGCGAGCGGAAGTTAGCTTGAGAAATCGTGTTCGGGAATTAGAGTCCCGGGCAACTCGAAATGGAGTACCGCGAGCATGGAAGCTCGAAAGATTACGCTAGCTTGTCTAGCGTTAGCGTCATTGACGTTTTGCGGAGCCGGCTATCGAACTGAAAATTTCATCGTCACTGCCAGTACACCTCAGCTAGCCCGCACAGTAGCGGAGCGTGCAGAAGGATTTCGAAAGCAGCTAGCGATTTATTGGCTGGGAAAAGAACTTCCACGCTGGCCAGACGCTTGTCCGATTCAGGTGCTTGCACGCCCCAATTTGGGAGCGGGTGGAGCGACGACTTTCACGTTCTTCAACGGCACCGTCGGTCGTTGGTCGATGAATGTGCAAGGCACGGAAGAGCGGATTCTTGATAGCGTGTTGCCTCACGAAATTACGCACACGGTTCTAGCCACTCACTTTGCTCCCTTGGGAAAGCCTGTGCCGCGATGGGCGGATGAAGGGGCGTGTACAACGGTGGAGCATATTAGCGAGCGAAGCAAGTTCGATCGACTGCTGATCGATTATCTGCACACGGGACAGGGCATTTCATTTCAAGAGCTATATCACATGAAGGATTACCCGAGCGATCCTCTGCCACTGTATGCAGAGGGCTATTCGTTGGTAAGTTTTCTAGTGGCTCAAGGTGGTCCAAGAAAGTTCGTGCAATATCTTCACGACGGTATGGTGAGTGACGATTGGGCCGCGACAACTGCCAAGCATTACAAGTACGAAGGCCTTGGCCACGTAAAAAAGAATTGGCTGGCTTGGGTAGGTGACGGAGGGGGAGATGTAAGTCGTTACGCGGCAGCACCAATTTCGGAAGATGTGATTCTGGCTTCAACAAGCACTCCTTTGTCGGAGATTGCGAGTACTTCAAAGAGTAACGAAGAGATGCAGGTGAGAGTGGCAGCAGCCAATGCACCTGCTCGTTCATGGCATCATGCGAAGCTTGGTATCAGCGGTGGAGTGCGGCCAATTAATCCCAGTCCCAAACCACAACTTCCGCAAGATCCACCTTCCATTCCGGCCAATACCGTTCTCCGCTAGTTCGAATTTGCGGGGAGTGACAGGGTTTGGACATGAGTCGGTGCTGGGATGGGTTATCTAGCAAATCGTGATTTCTTGGAATCCCAAAACAAATAGGCTATCCCAAAGATTCATATCGACTTTGGTCTCTATTGAGTGCGAGTCAAATGATATTTGGCTCGCACTCTCTCGTTTATACAAAGCCTAACCGATACGTACATTCCGTGCCTTACCCTTCACCCGGTAGTCGGAGTGAAGTTAATCCTGACCTAATTTGGTCGAACTTGCGGAAGTCTTGCTTTGCATTCGCTCTTTTGCCATATCGACGAAAGATTTCGCCTGATTGTTATCTTCATAGAGCCGAATGATGCTCTGCCAGATCTGTTTCGCTTGAGACATCTTTCCGTTCTCATAAGCGTTATCTGCTTCATCAAGTTTCGCTTGTAGCATCTTACTCAGAGCATCAAAAGCGGTAGGGCCGGTGTCTAGTTCCTTGAGTCGTCGCTGCGCAAGAGCTACTACGGCGCGATTCTCTGGATCTTCGTTCATCAATGTGATGATCGCTCGATACTGCTGAGCGGCTGCTTCATTATCGCCGAACTTCTCGAATTGGAACGCTTCTGCACATTTCTGTTCAGCTTCGGTCTTCATATCGCGACCAAGCCGTGCTGCAACTTCGATTCGTCTGGCGAGATTCGAGGCTTCGATATCCTCCACCATCTCTTTGGCCCAGGCAGCGTTTTGCCCCTGAGGGAATCGTTCAAGTAGCGGCAATAGATATTCATCCATAGCGGTGTTCATCTGCACCGAATCCTTCGTCTCTAAGAGAGCTTCAGCGCGGCGACGCAGAGTGGCTTCGTCTAGAGGTCTCATCAACCACACGACAGCGCTGACAGCAACCAAGAGCATAGCGATCAGTCCGGTTGTGCTATTGAATAGCCAAGGAGCTGGATTGCTAAGAGGCTTGCGCTCTTTCTTCCGCCCGAGTATTTTTTCAACTTCCTTCCGGTCCGCTTTAATTTGGAGTGGATTAAACCCACTGGCAACATGCTCGGCAACACTGACTCCTCCCGCTGCTCGCGTGCGCGCTTGATTGAGGGCCATCACAACCGCTGCCATGCTGTAGGGCCGTTGGAGTGGTTCCTTCTGTAGCATTTGAGCGACTAGTGTGCTGAGCCATACAGGACAATCCAAGACAACCGACGACACGTTCGGAGGGACGGTGCGCTGAATTGAGGCGTCCAGCAGTTCCGGCGAAGTATTTGTATCGAACGGTGTTTGACCAGCGAGCATCACATAGAGAATCACTCCGAGTGAATAAACATCGGATCGCTCATTTCGCAGCGGTAGTTCTTGTAATGCTTCTGGTGCTTGGTAGACACGTTGCTGAGGTGTTAATTGCAGCGGTGTCATCCACAACGCATCATCTTCGCGTCGGATATCGGTGACCTTCGCTTGCAGTCCACCTTCACAAATCATGATTTTGTCGGGTCGCAATCGATCATGTTGCCAGCCTTGTTCGGAGGCGTACTGAAGCGCCTCAGCGATTTGCAACGCATAATCGAGCGCGGTCTCCCAAGGCAACGAGCCGCGTCTTTGCAATAATAAATCAAGCGATTCCCCGTCGAGCCATTCGTACGCTAGGAATGCTTCTTTTTTCTCAAAGCCACCTCCATAGCAACGTGCAATCCCAGGATGTCGAAGTTCTTTTAAGTCTTCGATCTGGGCAGCAAATTGCTGCTTGCTTTCCGGAGTTAAGCCCATCGGGGTCGAAAATATTCGAATCGCAGCGGTTTTCTTTTGCTGGATATGCATCGCACGATAGACGTTCGATCGCTTAGGGTCGATACCCAAAGGTGTTTCTAGAGCGAACGGCCCGACGACTGAGCGTGGCATAGATCCCCTGCAGTCTTGAAAAAATCGATGAGCGATAAGCGAGGAGCTCGCTAATTTACGGGTCCTTTATCATACGGCCATTAGGAAAATCGTTCCAGTTTTTTGTGAACTTTCCTCTCGCATCGTTAGCCGTCGAGATCGCTGAGGACTTTGGGTGGATAAGCGGTTCTCAGGGCATTCAGCACAGCGATTACATCGATCGTCTCTTGAACCAGTGCGCCAGCGACAGGAGGTAGCCAACCCATTGCGGCCAGTAGCATGCCGATGATACTGACAGCCATACCCCCAACGGCACTTTGCAGTGCAATGCGTCGCATTCGTCTCCCTAAATGCAGTAATTCATCGACGCGTTCCAGCGAGTTATCAAGAATAACCGCATCGGCTGCTTCGCTGGTGATTTCGCTACCTAGTCCAAACGCAATTCCCACCGTAGCAGCAGCCAGTGCGGGAGCATCATTGATCCCATCACCAACAAAAAATGTTTTATTCTTTGCAGTTTCTTTACGGACTAATTCCAGTTTTTGCTCGGGGCTTTGTGAGGCATAGATTTCACTGATACCCACTTGCTCCGCTAAATACTTCACTTCCTCCATACGATCGCCGGAGACAAGAATCACACGTTGAATTCCGTGGCTGGGCTGTAAGTGATTGACGAAGTTGCGTCCATCGCTACGCGGTTGATCGCGGAATTGAAATGTACCAGCGTAATTCCCATCGATGAGGATCACGCATTCCAATCCACTCTTCGTTGCAGGTAGCTGAGAACTGGATTCAGGCAATCGTTGAAGTAAAACTTTTCGGCTGGTTACTTCAATGCTGTGCCCAGCGATTTGTCCGATTAATCCACAACCAGGTTCTTCTCGTACTTGATCTACATTTTGCAGAACCAGTTTTCGATTCTTTGCTTCGGTGACAATTGCTGAACTTAACGGGTGTTTCGAATACTGTTCGAGACTTGCAACCATGCGGACTAGAGTTTCCGAATTCCATGCACTCGTTTCGTGCACATCGGTCAATATCGGTCGTCCGTACGTCAGCGTGCCAGTCTTATCGAACATAGCAACACGAATGAGGTCGAGCTGTTCGAGGATCGCTGGATCTTTAATGATGATGCTGCGTCGAGCTGCTAGTGAAATCGATCCAATGATCGTGACGGGTATCCCGATCAAGAGAGGGCAGGGGGTGGCGACGACCAATACCGCGAGGAACCGCATCGCTTCGCCACTGAACCACCAAGCGAGCAAGGCGATCGCTAACGCCAGCGGAGTGTAGAGGGCACCGAGTTGGTCGCCCAGTCTTCGCATCTTGGGACGACGCTGCGCCGAGTCCTGCATCACTTGCATAATCTTGGCATAGCGCGAATCTTCGACGCGACGCAGCGCTTTGATCGTTAAGGCTGATGCGCCGTTGATTGCTCCGGAGATCACTGCGGTACCTGGTGTTTTGGGAACGGCATAGGGTTCACCCGACAGGAATGATTCGTCCATGTTGCCATGCCCCTCAATGACCTCGCCATCGACAGGACAAATGGCATGGGGATGGATCAGCAAGAGATCGTTGGGGTTGACCATAGCGAGCGGAATTTCCTCCCAATGGTCGTCTTTGCGTCGATGGGCAATGGATGGGACGCGTTTGGCTAAGGCATCCAATACACTGGAGGCACTCCGCACCGCATAGGCTTCCAGCGCTTGGCCTCCAGAGAGCATAAGGACAACGATTGCACCTGCGAGATACTCTTGGAGGAAAACAGATGTTACGATTGAGACACCTGCCAGAAGATCGGAACCGAATTGTCCCCTGAGCATTGCAGTGAATAATTCCCAAACCAAAGGAATTCCGCCGATAATTAAAGCTGCCAGCAGGGGCCAGTTGGCGGGTGCTTGCCAGCCCACTGCCGGTGAATCCGGGAGGGAGTATCGCAGCCAAATGTGAGCTATTAAAGTGAGCACGGTGAAAATCGCGATGAGCGTATGCACGCTGCGCAGCCAGCGAGGTAAGATCCCTTCCGGAATACCTGAGAATAAATCATCAAACCACTGCTGAAGACGTTCCATGGAAAACTCACTACCTCAAGCCATCGGCTGGTTACATCAACAACATGATACCATGCTTGAGCAATTGATCATGTTGGCGAATCGGAATTCTCACTCCGATAATCCCGAAGGTCTGGGTCAGGTCGCGGATTGTTTGGAAGAATGCTTTCGGCCCTTCGGAATTCCATGTATTCGAAGAGAACTACAGCCACGGAAATGGATTGATGATTTTGGAGAAAATCAGCAGCGCGACAGTAATTCTGCACTCATTTGGAATCAACGTTCGCATTTGGAAAATAAAATCTTACTGGCAATTCACTACGATACCGTTTATCCCAAGGATAGTCTCTTCCAAAAATGCCAATGGCTGGATAGCAAACGTTTGCATGGACCGGGTGTAGCGGATGCGAAAGGGGGAATTATCTGTTTGCTGTGGGGGCTACTGGCTGCTGAACGTTTTGGGTTATTGCCGAAATTGGGCTGGAGCGTAGTCCTTAATCCGGATGAAGAGATCGGTTCGCCATGTTCGTGGCCGCTTTGGCGAGAACTGGCTCCGCAATATCGCTATGGTTTGCTTTTTGAGCCAGCCCTTCCCAATGGTTCTCTGGTAAATATCCGTAAGGGTTCGGGAATGTTCACGGTGTTGATGCGTGGCCGAGCGGCTCATGCTGGTCGGCATTTCGAGCAGGGACGAAATGCAATCGTGGCCTTGTCGGAGATGGTTGGCGAACTGCATGGCTGGAACGGGCAATTGCCAGGGACCACGATCAACGTAGGAAGATTCGTCGGTGGGCAAGCAGTCAATGCTGTTCCTGATCTGGCGATTGCACGAATAAACGTTCGAATCAGCGATTTTCAGCAACAAGAAAGCTTTACAACACGACTTTCCGAGCTCGTAAAGACCTATAATACAAGAGAGGGTTTCCAGTGCCGTTTTGATGGGGGATTCCATGCACCTCCGAAAGTTGTATGCCCACGAACCGAGCGATTGATGGCTTCGATCTCGCAAGCAGCCGCTCAGCAAGCGAAAGAGGTTCGGTTTGTAGCGACGGGAGGGGTCAGCGACGGAAACAAATTAGCGGCGGCCGGACTGCCAAATATCGATACTCTCGGGCCTGCCGGGGATCGGTTACACAGTTCAGAAGAATGGGTAGATACAGAAAGTTTATTCGAAAACACTGAACGATTGCTGCGATTGTTGGTCTTATTGCAAGCGGACTAATTTAGTACATAACGAGGATCGACTAGCAAGGTCTTACTTCGAGGGAGAGGAGTTGGTACTGATGGCAGAGCTCAAGAGTGGTTTGTTAGCTGACCAGTTTCGACAGGACCCTCGCGTTCAAAAAGCGCGAGAGTTACTGGCGGATGCCCTGCAGGATTATTCGCAGCGCATCGAAGGGGTTCAGCCTCCAAGCCCATCGCTCAAGGAAGATTACGAGAAGCTTCTAGAGCGGCTGACATCAGCTCGCGGTGGTGCTCCCTATTTTCCGTATCTCAGCAGCGGTTTGGGTCGCGGGCCTTGGATCGAGTTGGCTGATGGTAGTGTCAAGCTTGACTTCATCACAGGGATCGGTGTGCATGGACTCGGACATAGCCATCCCAAGATGTTGCAAGCGTCTATCGATGGTGCGTTACAAGATACTGTGATGCAGGGAAATCTCCAGCAGCATCCACCATCGATCGAACTGTGCGAACGATTATTGGGATGGGCGAAAAAGGGTGGAGCCGCATTGCATCATTGCTTGCTCTCCACTTCAGGTGCTATGGCCAATGAGAACGCCATCAAGCTCGCATTGCATCATCGCTCTCCGGCAACTCGTATCTTCGCGCTGGATCATTGCTTCGCAGGACGTTCTTTAGCCTTGGCGGCATTGACAGATCGACCGCAGTATCGCACCGGTTTGCCGTTGGTCCTTCCCGTCGATTACCTACCCTGCTTTGATCCCAAAGATCCGCACGGCAGCACGACGAAGGCTGTAGCAACGATGAAACATTACTTGGCTCGCTACCCAAACCAGCACGCCAATCTTTGGATGGAATTGGTCGCAGGTGAAGGGGGCTATTATCCTGGTACGACCGACTACTTTGAAAGTCTCTGCGAACTTGCTCGCCAGCACCAAGTCCTCATCACTTTTGATGAAGTACAAACCTTCTCTCGACTGTCCGAACCGTATGCATTCCAGCATTTTGGTTTGCAGAAGTATGCAGACATTGTCACGATTGGCAAGATCACTCAAGTATGCGCAACACTCTATGGCGAGTCGCTGAAGCCGAAAGGACCTTTGCTCAGTCAAACCTTCACGGCAAGTTCTGCATCGATCGCTTCAGGACTTGCAATGCTCGATGCGTTAGAAGAGTCGAATTGTTTTGGTAACAAAGGCCGAAACATGCAGCGGCATAAATACTTCGCTGGGAAAATGCAAGCGTTAGCGGAGCGTTACCCAGGTAAAATATCTGGTCCGTGGGGCGAAGGAATGATGATCGCCTTTACGCCCGGTGATGGCTCGGCGAAAGGTGCACAGGATATGGTGTATCGCATGTACCACGCAGGCTTGATGGGCTTTGTGGCTGGTAGCGATCCAACACGTATACGGTTTCTACCTCCTCCCGGATGCACCACCGAAGAGGATATCGATCATGCCTGCAAAATTTTGGAAGATGTTTTGAAAACTCCCACTGAAGGTTAATCGCGATGGAAATTGTACGCGCCGTACAAGCCGGTGATCTGCCGCAACTCTGGGAGTTAATCGGTCAGTCTACAGTCGGTTTGACGACGCTACAGATTACTCGCGAGCAACTGCTTGATCGAGTCGAGTTGGCTGTTTTCGCTTTCAATCGAAAGACGGAAAAGCCATCGGGTGAACCGTATCTTTTTGTGATGGAAGATACTTCGCGCGGAATGCTAGTGGGACTCTCCTGTGTCTTTTCTAAAGTCGGTGGATTCGAGCCGTCGTATCATTATCGTGTTCTGCAGAAAAAACAGCACTGCGAATCATTGCAAGTTACCCATGATGTGACCGAGTTGCATTTAGAAAAAATCCACGATGGCCCTACGGAAATTGGGAGCTTATTCCTAACCGAAAACTATCGAGGAAAGGGGCGAGGAAGGTTATTAAGCCTCGCGAGATTTCTGTTTATGGCTCAACATCCTCTGAGATTCAATCAGGATGTGATTGCCGAGATGCGTGGTGTAGTTAGCGATGATGGATTCTGTCCATTTTGGGAGGGTGTCGGGAGGCATTTCTTCAAGATGGACTTTCCGCAAGCAGATCGCTTGTCGACGGTCGATAAAAGTTTCATTGAAGACCTGATGCCCCAATATCCTCTTTACTTGTGTCTCTTGCATCCATCCGCTCGGGAAGTAATTGGTGTGGTTCATGAACAGACTAAGCCGGCACTTAAAATGTTGCTCGATGAAGGATTTGTCGTCACTGACCTGATCGATATTTTCGACGGCGGTCCTTTGGTGCGTTGCCAGAGAGAAAAGATCGGAGCGATCGCGCGAACGAGAGTGGTTACGTTTGAAGCAGTTCAAGAAAAGATCGAGGGAGAAGCAATTCTGGTTGGCACAACGGGTGCTAACTTCAGAAGTTGTCTGAGTCCGGTACGTTTTGCTGGAAATGGTATTGAGATACCGTCGCTAACGGTAGCTCTCTTGGACGTTCATATCGGTGAGTCACTGGCCATTATGAGTCCTCATCCGACAGTGTGACGTGATTGCGATGGCAATCAATGTTGGTCAGAGGCTTAACAAGGAGAATCGAATGCACCTCGACACGGCACGTTTATGGATCGATGGTCGATCTTTGCCAGGTGGAGGAGATCTCGCCTTTAGCCAGAATCCGGTCGATGGAGAGTTGCTTTGGTCTGGGCACTACGCGTCGGTAGCCCAAGTGGATGCGGCGATCCATAGCGCGCGAGCTGCATCGGCCAGTTGGGCTTGTCGTTCGCTGGATGAGCGAGTCGCCATTGCCAAAAATTATGCCAAGTTACTCCAGGAGCATCGCGATTCACTAGCCAAGTGGATCACGCGTGAGACCGGTAAAACACTTTGGGAATCGCTTACCGAAGTAACTACGGCAATTGCAAAAGTCGACGTCTCAATCACAGCGATACAAAATCGACGGTGGACGCAGAGCGAAAAGATAGATGGGCAAAATGGAGTTACGCGATTCAAGCCGCTCGGTGTGATGCTTGTCTTGGGCCCCTACAATTTCCCTTTACATCTGCCCGGCAGCCACATGGTCCCAGCTCTTCTCGCTGGCAATACGATCGTGTTTAAACCGAGCGAGCAGGCACCAGCGATTGGGCAGTATCTCAATGATCTGTGGCAGCAAGCTGGTTTACCAAAAGGTGTCGTCAACCTAATACATGGCAAGGCTGATATTGCCCGTCATGCCGTCGTACACCCTGATGTGGATGGTGTTCTCTTTACTGGAAGCTATCGCGCTGGCGCTGCCATTCATCAATCGCTAGCTGGGCAACCGCATAAGATGATCGCTCTGGAAATGGGGGGCAACAATCCGCTGGTCGTATGCTCGCAGGGACGCGAACAGATGGGAGCGACGATTTATGCGATTTTGCAATCAGCTTTCATCACCTCAGGGCAACGCTGCAGCTGTGCTCGGCGTGTGATTTTGCCCGATGATGGTTTTGGAGATCTCGTTCTCGATACGCTGATCGAGGCGATGCGTTTAGTGACGGTGGGTCATCCGCAGCGCGAGCCGCAGCCATTTCTGGGAAGCGTCATCCATCTCAAAGCGGCCCGAGAATTAATGGAAACAGAGTCACGTTGGTTGGCGAAGGGAGCGAAGTCATTAGTAGAAATGCGAGCTGACGAGAAGCATCCAACGATTTTATATCCAGGTCTCGTATCGACCGATGGAGTGGAACTGGAGGATGAAGAATGGTTCGGTCCTCTGCTGCGAGTCGAAAGATCGAGGAGTTTCGATCATGCGATTGAGTTAGCAAATCGTACAAGCTACGGGCTCACAGCCAGTTTGCTGGGTGGTACATCGGAGCAGTTCGAATCCTTCGTACAGCGTGTAAGAGCGGGTGTGGTGAATTGGAATCGGCAAACGACAGGTGCTAGTGGTCGTCTTCCATTCGGTGGTATTGGTCGCAGTGGTAATCATCGTCCAAGTGCTTATTACGCAGCCGACTATTGCTCGTATCCGATAGCATCGCTGGAAGGTGGTCTCTTGGAGTTACCGAAATCGCCCGCTGCCGGCCTTGAGGAGGTTTATCAACTATGTTCATCGAAGTAAATTTCGATGGTCTGGTTGGGCCTACACATCACTATGGTGGTTTGGGTGTAGGCAATATTGCCTCGTTGGTAAATCGAGCGCGACCTTCTCATCCGCGCGCAGCTGCACTTGAGGGGCTTGAGAAAGCATGGCTGGTCGCACAGCTTGGAGTTCCACAGGTTCTGTTGCCCCCCTTGGTTCGTCCCAACCGCGCGTTGCTGCGTGGACTTGGTTTCGAAGGTGTGTTGGCTGAGCAATTGAAACGAGCTGCTGAGTCTGACCCGACAGCCCTATCAGCAGCGATGAGTGCCAGTGCGATGTGGACAGCGAATGCAGCGACTGTTTCGCCATCGCCGGATTGTGAAGATGGTAAGTTGCATATTACACCTGCCAACCTGATCAGTTCGCTACATCGAGGTCAGGAGGCAGGGGATCGTACAGCAATGTTTCGTTATTTGTGGCGCAAAGATCACAGTGTCGTGGTACATGATCCTCTGCCAGCGATCTTGCCGATGCGCGATGAGGGAGCAGCGAATCATCTGCGGCTTACCAATCCAACGGGAGATCGTGGATATGAAATCTTCGTTTCAGGTGACGACGATCGAGCGGCAACTTCGACTACTAAGTTTATCGTTCGGCAGACACGTCAGGGTATGCGGGTTATCTCCCGATGTCATCATCTGAGATCAAGTCAGACGTTTTTTCTGCAGCAGTCACCTATCGCTGTTGATGCAGGTGTCTTTCATAACGATGTGATTTCGACAGCGCATGAACATGTATGGTTTTATCATGAAGATGCATTTGTGGATTCGCAAGATACGCTTGATGCGATTTCAAAAGTGTATCGTACCGAGGCGGGTAGCGATCTTGTGCTTGTACGGGTTGATCGAGATCAGTTGCCCCTGGAGGAGGCGGTCAAATCGTATCTATTCAATTCCCAGTTGGTGACGCTGCCTAAGAATCACGCCGACGAGCCTTCGCGAATCCATTTGATTTGCCCCTCGATTTGTAGCCGGATGCCAAATGTTCAGAACGTAATTGCGCAGTGGCGGGAGAATCGAGCAACGGGTATTGAGCAAGTGCATTATGTTTCTCTTGATGAGAGCATGGCCAATGGAGGTGGACCTGCTTGCTTGAGATTGCGTGTCGTTTTGAGCAAGCCTCAGATAAATGCCTTGCCAGAAGAGTTATGCCTGAATCAGCAGCAGTACGACACGGTGCGTGATTGGATTCTGAAATGGTATCCAGAAACGATAACTCTCAGCGAATTGGCAAATGCCAAATTTGCCGAACATTGCGAGGAGGCAGTGCGGCAATATCCCTATCGTCGTTTCTTTATGGCAGGTAAAGATTAGTCGATCAGAATTTTTCGCTTGACGCCGGTTTGTACGTCGACGGATCACTGCTCAGTGATATCTTGCGGTTGGATATGAGTAAGCAGTTCATGGGTGACAGGCGTTATCGGCGCGATGCGACTTGCCATCTTACGAATCGATCGTTCGAAAAGGTTACGAACAGTACGACCATTACCAAAATGTTCATCTCTATCTTTGTGCAGTTGGATGAGGTGCTTGTGTACCACCTGTGATGTTTCAGGAGGACAGTGGTAGTGGTGTTGTTTGCACAGCGACTGAAAGATACTATGCAGTTCATCAGGGCTGTAGTCTTCGAAGGTTAAGTGAGTACCGATTCGCGAGGTCAGGCCAGGGTTGCTTTTAAGTAGGTCATCGATTGGCTGACTGTATCCAGC
>JBEGUT010000002.1:0-25355 GCA_041178745.1 Planctomycetota bacterium
GATCACGCCTTCTGGGTAGTCGCCAGCGGCCTTCCAAACCTTTTCGATATCCGCTGCCATTTCACAAAGAGTTCGATAGACAAATTCGGTGTGCTCTTGTCGAGCTTCCTCAGTCCGCAGGTCCAGAGCAAGAATTCGCTCGATCTTTGGCTTGATTTGATCCATCGCGAACACAAGAGAGGCATCTGTGTCAGCAGTTCTTTTCGCTTTCGATTTCTTTTTTGCCATTCGAACGAGACTTCCCTTTACTCGACAATTGAAATGGAGCTCAGCTTTAGAGACTCGGCCATTCGTTTCCTAGATCAAGCGAGCCTCACGCGTTACCCATTAGTTGCGGCGATTCGTGCGAGGGATCTCGTTTAGGCGCTAGGTATGTTTTCGAGGATGATTGAGTTGAAGACTTCGCGAGATCTTAAAATCTAGCGGAACGGATTGGTGAACGATGTTCTAGTCATTTTTCCGAGTTCAGGGTCGTACGCAGGCCCAATGCCATGCATCTTGTCGAGCCTTGACCTTTCCTCATTGGCTAGCACGTCCAATTGAGCCCATCGCTTTCTAAAAGTGTCAAACTTCGGAAAATCCATTTCGCCTTGATATTTACGCAAAGTTTCATGGAATTGATCAACTAGATCTTCATATTCAGAATGCCAACGTTCATACGAGGAAACGACGCTCTTGGCATCCCCTTTCGCTTTAACATTCTTCATAATAGCGAAGCGCTGTTCGTACTTCTTGCACACGCTTTCGGCAATTGGTTCCCACTTGGTCCCGCCCATACAGCCAAATGCAGAAATCAAAACAATCAAAACAAAAGTCAGTTTCTGGGGGACTTGCATGGGTTCCTGGCCTTTCGATGGTTCACAAGTACAGGCCGCGGAAATTAACGTGATACGCCATGGATTGTCAAGAGAGTGGTTCGCCGGCGTTTCCGGTTGGCCTCGATTGTTTCACTCGATGCGAGCGATTACCTCTGTCTCTTACAAGCTACTTCCCCCGCCAACTCGAACCTCCGCCCGGTAGGTAAACAATAGGGCCAAGCTCGGCCACGAACCTAACTAGGTCTCAATCGGTGGCCATTCTCTTGCGGAGTTTTTCACCGTGACCAACTGCGCTGAAACTGCGCACACACCGCACGAGCAACAACTCGTCGATGTTGCATCGATCCTAGCTGCCGGCATACCGCGGCTCCGGAAGCGGCATTCGCTATCGCGGCAAATCAACGGTCAAACACTGCGTAGGCGTACTCTCGCACTTGCGCGTCTTTGTCCTTTTGTAGCTTTTTCATCTCGGCATGATAGGGTGCTGCGTCAGCTTTCCAATAGGACAATGCCAATAGTGCCAATCGACGAACATTGGGTACCGGATCGGTCAGCTTTTCGGCTAGCACTGGCAGTAGCGTTTTGCTGACAGCTTTACCCAGGGCTCGATCGCCAGCGACACATACTGCATGCTGACGAATTACCACATGAGCTGAATTTAGCCCTCGAATCAATTCGCTTAGATCGCTAGGCTTAGGGTCAATAAATGAACTACCTGGTTTAAGTTCCTCAATAACCCTTGCTTCAATCGCCGGCGAATTCATGGCCAATAACCGTTCCGCATGACTATAGTCGAGTGGAAGCGGTACCTTACGATCACTCGCACTAACCTTTAATCCATTAAGGATTCCATCTACAGCCTGATGGAGCAGTTCTTCGCTTTTAAGCAATCCGTACAGAAATTCAACATCGCCAAGCAAGTGCAGGGCGTTTGCAGATAATTCCCCGGTACCGCCCTTTGTTCTGGCATGCTTTCGCAGTGCCGAGATGACAGCCTCTGTGGGCTGACCAATTTCGGCTAATGTGCCGGCAGCTGCCCAACCGTCTTGAGGGTCATCTAGTTTCTTTATGAGTGCTGGAATCGCGTTCTCCCCCATTGCCAGGATTTCCTTCTCATAAGACCAAATGTCCTTGATATAGACCGCTAACCGTTCTTCAGACGACAGTTTTGACATATTGGGCTTGTCGAGCCCATCGAAATGCTTCTTGTAAAGCCGAGCAGGTACGCAGCGTTTAATGAGATCCAGTCCGTATTCATCGTCGTCAATGTAAACGACAAAATCATCAGTCACTTGTGGATGCTTCGAGTACTTTTGATAAAGCTGCTTGGTGACGCTCAACAGAACCTTATCGAAGTGTTTCTTCGTTTTATTCCAATGAGCTTGCGAGCCACCACACGCTTCAACGATTAATGACTTTTCAAGTTTTGCCAAGGGAGACCGTTCTGGCAGAATGCTTGTCCAGTGCCAGTCTCCAGGGTTCCACTTATAATTCTCGTGATCCGTTCCCTCTTCATACTTTTGCTTTTCAATGCTGTTGATTCCTAAGGAAGGAATAACGATCGGCCCATCCAACTCACAGTACAGCTCGTGAAAGGCGATGGCGTACGGATGCTGTTTGGGGTACTTAGCAAACCACTTGTCGATCGCGGCTTCAGATGCTACCACGATTGCAGCTTCAAAGGCGGTCCAATCAAACATGATCGATCTCCTGGGCAGGCGCGATTGAGGAAACTAAAACAAGCCATCAACGAGACCACACCGTCATCGATGAGGGTGCATTAACGGATTTGCTCATGGAGCTGTCCTTAGAAGGACTGCGCGGAATGCAAAAACGAGATTTCATTTTAGCAGGTAGCTAGCATCCTGCGCTGCAATGGACTCTGAAAAAATGTGCTCGAAAACTCGGCGAGCCGCTCTGCGGCTAGAGAGTAGATGTTAGAGAGTTGAAAGTAGAGACGAACAAAACCCTGGTTTATTGATAGTTACTACTTCCGCCAACTCGAACCTCCGCCCGGTAGGTAAACAATAGGGCCAAGCTAGGCAACAAACCTACCCAGGCCACGATCGGTGGCCATTCTCTCGCGGAGTTTTTCACGATGACCAACTGCGCTCAACCTACGCGTACGCCTGACGAGCAACAACTCGTCGATGTCGCTTCAGGCGTCTGGGAATCGCTCCAACCGCGGCACAGCGATTTTGGCATCCAGGTCGATGCGATCACTCCCTCGGATCTTTGGCAGATGCTCGCCGACGTAGGGATCGACGAGGTGGACTTGCTCAAACTCGACTGCGAGGGAGCCGAGTATCTGATCGTATCCGAGCTATCGGCCTTGGGGTTGATGAACCGCATCGGCTGGATCCGTGGCGAGTGGCACAGCCGTAAGGACAATCTGCAATTAGCGAATTGTCTCGTACAGTCGCACACTTTCAACATCGATCCAAATCTACCTCACGAGGTCGGGATGTTTGTGGCGCATCGGATTCTCAAATAAGCTGGCGAATAACCAGTTAACACAGAAAGCCGAGAGTGACCGCTCTCGGCTTTTTGCATTAAAGCCAAGGATTTCCAGGGGTTTGCGATGATTCGGGCGTCGCGGCGCGAGATTTAGTTCCGAACCGGTTGCTCTCGCATCCCGAGAAAAAGTTGCGAAAAGCTGACCGGAGAGTGAACGTCAGGCGAGCGGTTGTGGTACCGCGATGGCGTCTCGAGTTAGCCACGATTGGAAGATGAAGTTAAAAATATCACCCCCGAGCTGATCAGTGCAGCCTCCAAAAACCAAGCGGTTATGAGCCACTTCCAGGGCGGAGCAGGACTGACTTCCCATTCCTTGATAGATCGGACGCCATGTGCTTGCGTGGAAACCGATGGTAATTCATAGAAAGTCTTGGCATTCTCACCAAAGCCTCCAAATGATCCAGTGAAACTAAACCGTGATATCGGCGTAAACGATGCAGCGATTGCACGACATTTGGAAGTCCTAGGAGATATTCATGTGTTTCGCGGTACAACAGAGGGTTTTGCAGGAAACTCCGTCTTGCAAAGGATTGGATTGACTCCAACATCGGTAGATCCAGTCGTGGCTACCGCATTTGCCTCTGAAGGTGCTTCCAAGGGCGTGAATCCTCTGATTCTGTTTGGACCTAGAAGTGCCTTCGGCGAGACGCTTGGCATGGGAAACGTTAGGAGTCTGTTGGAGATGGAAGTGTCGATTGGACTCACGCCAAGCCAGTTTGCTGCCACCGCTCCTAATTCAGTGTCGCTCGCACGTGCAAGGGCAATTCTCGCCGAGATGGGAATCGAGGTCCCCTCGTCTATGTACAATGCAGATGCTTTTCTGCGGCAATCGCCAAGACTGACGCCGGAACAGATTAGGAAATTTATCGAAAGGGCTTCGCAATGATACGCTTTGAAACCGATTGTGTGAAAAAGGAAACTTCCTGCATGCTCATTCAGGGACGTGTCCACCAAGGTACAATCCGACGTGGCATTGTTTTTACAGGGGTGGAGGACATATCGGCTGGTGTGCCAACGGTAAAGTTGCGAGTTGACAAAATCGTTGCCTATTGCCATTCACTTGATGATCTACCGGAGGGAATGACAGGTGAATTGCACTTGACTGGCGATGGAATGGAAACTTTGCCTGAGATAAAATGCCCATTTACCTTGATCGGATTGGATTAGCAATAACGAGAATCATTCTCCATAACCGGGAAAGAGCGAGAGTTGAAGGAAAAGATTCGCGCATACTGTTACCCAAAGTAAAGTATTTTGGAAGTAAACTTGTTATGGAAGAAGATCAAATCACTACTGAACGTCCGAAATTGGAAACCCTTATAACGGCGCAAGAAGAGTGCTTTGTGAACGGAAAGGTAGAGACCGCAAGATGTGAACGTTGTAAGTCGCTGCTGGTAATCGAGATGTGTGGTAACAGCGCCTGGAAGGTAAGTTGTTCGTGTGGTCTTTACAATGACACCCTCAGAGGGATCTGAGCCCTAATTCGGTCTGTATCATGCTCGATACTACAGGGACAACTTCTAGGTTCTACTTGGGACCGCATTTCGGTCTAGGCTAAACACTGCTCGGTTGACGCAACATCACTAACCTTTACTGCTATCGCGCAAGCCACAACCATCTTTAAGGCCAGCGATTCGGCGCTGCAGAACATTCTGGAAAAAAGCGTTCGAGAACTCGGCGCTATTAGGCGAGTTGATGTTGCGGCGCGAGTTTCTCTGAGGCGCAGCTCATGCAATCGATGAGCTTGGGCTC
This sequence comes from Planctomycetota bacterium, assembly GCA_041178745.1. Taxonomy (GTDB): domain Bacteria; phylum Planctomycetota; class Planctomycetia; order Pirellulales; family Pirellulaceae; genus JAFLCP01. The sequence continues at coordinate 5,088 of JBEGUT010000002.1, forward strand.
ACTTCGACCTAAATGGGCGAACGGTTGCCGCTTCCTGCAAGAGCGCTGCTGTGACTGTTGTATCGAATCTCTCGCTCAGTCGCCAAGCTAGAATCCGGCGCGAGTAGTTATCAAGAACCGCTTGTAAGTAAACGCGACTCCCATCGACCAGCCGAACAATCGTTGTGTCAACATGCCAATACTCATTCGGTTTTGCTGCTCGCAGTCCGACTCGCGGTTTAGGTGGATAGATGCGTTTTCGAGAACGCACCCAGTTTCCACTTTGTATCGCACGATACCAAGTCGACGAACACGCATGGACTTTGCCCAAGCGAGAGGCCAGACGAACGATTGATCCTATACTTAGGTGTCGATAGTCCTCGGACTCCAGCATTAGCCTCATTTCCGACAACTCCATTGAGGTCATTTGCCCCGGCGAGGACTTGGGGCAAGACAACGTATCGGTCAGCCCGCACTCTTGAGAGTTCTTCCAGTCGTAGTATCGCGAAGAAGAGATCCCGATCCACTGAAGCAATCGAGATAACTGAACAAATCGGCTGGCATGATCGAGCGAGCCGAGTAGCTTTTGCTTGTCATCCCCGTTAGGGAGTCGTCGGCTTACAAGCGAAAATCCCGAAAGTCGAAGCAAGACAATGCACAATCGGAGCAGCGCGACCAACCTTGCCGTGCGTCGCTCGAGCACGTGCACTCGTCTCTCTAATTCTTCGACGTAGGAATTGGGGGCTACGAGCGTTACGACCGGTTTGATTCGAGCTTTTTTCCAACCATGGATTGTCGAGCGTGGGATGTCCAGATACCGTACAGTTGTTGCCTGACCTAGGTGAAACACTGCGTCTCTGAGGCGATGGTCGTAGCAGTTCTGTTTGCGTTTTGGAGCGATGAAATTGGAGGCGATACTTTCGGAATGGATGTCAATCAAATTTATCTGATACAAATCCTATATAGAGGACAATGCGTAATCACTTTTCAACCCAACCGACACTTGCCTGCCAAAATCTGCTAAATGCAATACCTTGAAGTGCCGCTATAGCGGGAGGCATCAAGAAGTCCGCAAGGCGCAATGTGACTTGAGTCAGATCCAAGTTCCTACCGTCTAGATTGGACTTACGTAAAAATGCGATCCACTGGGTCAATTTTTGCTTATCCTCAGAGAACTCAGCCGTCAGCGCAAGTGGGTATGAATTTGGGATCGCTGTCTTACGACGATCAAAGGTTGCTTTGATTGCTTGGCAGATTACTTCTCCGTCGAAATCAAATTCTGTACAAAGGATAAAAAGGTCAAAAAAGTCCTTCATTCGACTATTGGCGATCCCGAGCATTACCATCGCTTGAAACTTTTCGGCAACGACGGTTTCTCGCGGATAGGATTGTAGTTTCGGAGCTGGCAAATCAAGTACGGTTGGGAAGTCAGTGAGAACGGAATTTGGCGTAATAGCATCACCAAACCCGATGTCAACTTGGATAGGAATGCGAGCACTACCAAGCTTGGCATCGAATCGCATTCGAATACCTTCATACACTTGGTCTTCTTTGATCTTGGAAGCAGCAATCGTATCGGCCATAAAGACAATACCGTCCTCCTTTGGCTCTTGGGTGCATAGATCTCGAAAGACACCTATCATCCGTTCAATGGTAGGTTCTCCAGTTCCCAGTAAGTCTAAATCCCGAGTTGGCCGGTGGCTGAGCTTGCTCCAAACCTGGAACATCATCGCCCCCTTGACCACGAATTGCTCACGGTATGGAGACCGCGAAAGTCGATACAGCAATCGTTCGATCGCGAATCGAACTAGCACTAAATCAAACGCCTCGTTGTTAAACTTGGCGACAGTCATCAACCTTGCTCGTACAGATGCTGAGATGTCCCGAGGCTGTTTACCAGTCATGATGTCGCTTCCAGATATGGCCTAATTACATTGGCCATTCGACAAACCTTGGCCGCTTTCCAAATTTCATCGACGGTCGCCTTTTTTGATTCCCGACAATCACGCAGCGCTTCAATGGCTACATCGAGCCCGATTTTATTCCGAAATTTGAAACAGTCAGCAACCGTCTTGGCCGCAGAGTAAACATGGATCGGCACCCCTTCGATTTTACGTTTCTCGACACCGAATTGTCTTGATGCGACTGAGAACCGAACGACTCGAATCGGTGGGTACGCAATCTGCGGTTTACGATCCTTCTGTCCGATTGCCAGCCACACTTCATGTGGCGATTGAGTTGTCAGATCGTGAATACGAAGTGCGCTTAGCAAACAAACCGTTGAGTTAGGGGAGAGTTTGCAGGCCTCAACGATGGAGCGAAACTCACTGGGCCGTGAATCAGGAAGGGTGTATAGCCCTCTGCTTTGCCGCTGAAGAACCCCTTGGCTGGCAAGCACATTCAGGTAGGACCCCGAAATGCCTATCGCGACAAGATCACGGGGTCGCAGGATTTCCATTCGCTTGAAAAGCTGAAGGATCTTATCTTTCTTGTGGTTTACCATTTGCATTTTGTAGGTAGATAATAACAAGTACAAACAGATTCTAAACCCTAAGAGCTAAAGAAAGCAAGCCAACAGCCTTCAAGCGGGACAGGATATTTCTGAAAAGTGAGATCACGAACAAGGCGAGCCGCTGGGCGGCTATAAAGTGGATTGTAGAGAGTTGAAAGTAGAGGTTTTCAGAGACGCATCACGTCAACCTACGGGTCACCAATGAGCGTGCCAAAAACTAAATGGCTGCTGGTTAACAACGCTGCTTCAATCGACAGATCGACACGGGGGGACGTCCACTGGGCTGTATCGAGGGGCACAAACTGAAAAGCCCTTTTTTCTTGGGTTTTTCGCATTCCAAAGCGCGAGAGTCTCGGTTTTGTTCGAGGAGAGTTGCGCTCGGGGAGCTTAGATTTTTGGCTCGGAAAGAGCCTGTTAACCAGTTAACACAGAAAGCCGAGAGTGAATGCTCTCGGCTTTCTGCATTAAACCCCTGGATTTCCAAGGGTTTTCGACGATCCTGACCCCAAAGCGCGATTTTTAGTTCCGAACCGGTTGCTCTCGGGGTCCGGAAGCAACCATGGAGGTTGGGCTCGCACCCCGGGAGCAACCCTTTCGAACTCTCTGACTCTCTGGTTAACAAGCGTTTTTACTTAACAACCCGGTTGCTCTCGCACCCCGATAAAAAGTTGCGAAAAGCCGACCGGGGAGTGAACAGTAAATCGAGGGGTTGCGGTTGCCGGGAGTCTCGGGTTGACCACGATTGTTCCACTCGATGCGAGCCCTCCGGCGCTGCTAGACATTCTGGAAAAAAGCGTTCGAGAACTCGGCGCTATTAGGCTGATTGATTCACGCATTGGCGTTCCTGGGCAATTGGCCCGGAATCCAGGGGTAATCTTAGGGCGATTCAGGACAACAATCAGATTTGCATCGCTTCAACTTCGCGTTTTGTTGGTCAATCTCAGACTTCACTCCATACATCCAGACATCCATCGAACCAGGGGATCGCTAAGTCATCGCTTTTGTTGGACTCGGGACACCGACGCTGCTGGTTTAACTCGTGTTGCTTCCGGTCGTCGCCGTCGCTGGGGTAGCATCTGCGACTTTGCATCGCGCACAAGTCACCGCGCGGTTGTGTGCTAGCCTGGCCGCTTTGGCTTCAGCTCGCTTATCCTTCAGCTTGGCAGGAACACTTGCTCCAGTCCCAAAGTACATCTCGTCGGGCGTTTGACCTTGGAAGACAAAAAGAGGGACAAGTGCCTGTTAGGGACTACAGACGTCGTTCAAGTATTGACCTGTGGGCATCCGGGGACACGCGGCAAGTTAGGATCGCGTAGACGATCGCTGACTCCGTTTCGACACGGTAGTAGCTTGCAAACGGAAATACTTTGGCGAACTTGCAAGGTAATCCATAGTGCATTGCATGGATTCCGGCTTCGTCTCGAAGATCAGCAAGGTCGACTTCGATCGTATTTAGGAAATGATCACCCCAAACATCACTGATATCGTTGAAGTATGCCGCAGCGGAAACAGGGTCTGACGAAGCTTCAGGACGAAGAGCGACGTTCATGTACCCTCCGCCTAATGTTTCCCATCGCTTCGCCTAGCGGTTTCGAATGTTCTGAAGAGGGATTCCGCATACGTTCCGCCAATACATCAGCATGCCACCCAGGTGGTGTGTATCCTTGGGAATCACCCTGAAGTGAGGCCCAAAGCAATTCCAAAGCGTAACGCTTTTCGTCTTGGGTCAAATTGTAAATCAACGTTTCAACTGACATGGAATCACCCTTCGACTCTATTTTACCAGAGTTAGTCGCATGAGTCGAGGATTCCTAGTCCTTAGAAGCACAGGCCGGTCGATCCGTGTTGAATGGTCGCTTGAAGGCCCGGCGATCGGAAATCGCTGCGATTCTGGCTGCCGGCATAGTTCGGATGAAATCGCGAGTGGCGATCCCGGATTCTGAAATCGCCGACGATCCAGCCGAATTGCCAACAGCTTGCCTGGAGGTTTCTTCGGAAAGCGTGCTCTCTGTGACCAACATGGTTAACAACCAGTGAGTCCGAATTATCAGGAGAAATCAATGCAAATCGCCATCGATAAAGAGGTCGCTCTGCTCCAGCGCATGACGGTGGGCCAGTTGCGAGAGAAGTATGAAGAGACTTGGAGCGAGCCGACCAATACTCGCAATAAGCAATGGCTCATTAAACGTATCGCTTGGAAAATGCAGGCCAACATCGAAGGCGACATTTCAGAGCGAGCTAGGCGTCGCGCTGCGGAACTCGTTCGCGGTACCGACATACGTACGACCGCCCCCAAAGCCATCAAGCCGTTACAGAAGCCAGCGGGCGACACCGTGACCGGCTTCGTTCAGCCAGAAGAAGACAATCGTCTCCCGCCGCCGAGATCAGAGATCGAGCGAGTCTACAAAGGCGAGAAAATCGTGGTGCTCGTTCTGGATAACGGGGTCGAATAGCGGTAGCGAAATCGTAGCGGAAAAAACTTCTCCAGTTTGGGAGCGAGCACACGTCTCATCCCGCACACTGTGAGCGGCCTGGTCGCAATGTTAACCGAGCAACATTTGAGATCATTCCAGAGAAATCCGAACCCCAGAACTGGCCCATCCAGAGTGGTCTACCGGATCGAGTCGATCCACGGGCCGTGAAAGTACTGCTAACTAGGTGAATAAGGAAAGCCGAGCATGCGTGCTCTCGGTTTTTTGCGGAAAAGGCCACGGTTTTCGAGGGCTAGCGGGGCGTTCGGTACGAATATTGCGTATTTGAACATTCGGGTTCTTTATCCGACTTCGTATCTTCTGTGGAGGGGCGTTCTATCGCCATGGACTATGAAGAAATTGATGGCCACGTTCCTGTTCGCCTTTTGTCTTTTTCTGCCTGTAACCGCACAGGATCCCCCTCAAGAGAGAACCGAATCTTCAGAGAAAGTGAAGCTTCAATGGAAGTTTGCAGAGGGGGAGACGACTTACTATACGCACGAGGAAGAGGCAACAATAAAGAGCGCCGTTGCTGGGAAGGTGGATGAAGCTGTCGAGCGATCGTTCTTTAAGTACAAATGGACGGTCATGTTCGAAACGGAACCTCAGTTTTCAGGCATCGGTGTTGCTTTCGATCGAGTCCGACAGGAAATAGTAACTCGCGATCAGACCATTACTTCCGATACTTACACCCCTCGTTCGCCAATAAGCTTATCTCCATCGGAAAAAGCACTTCAGGAAGAGGTCTATAGGACTTTGCAGACACATTTCGTATTTCTTGCAACGCCAAGCGGCGGCGCGGCTTGGCCAGAACAGTTCTTCACTAATAAGACAGTGCCAAACCAATTCAAGACTCCTAAAAAATCCGATTTTTTCTCGCCGGAAAAATTCACAACGGGCGACTCTCTAAGCCTGCCCGATCAGAATGTGAAGCCCGGAGATGAGTGGACTTCAGAGATTAGGAAAACAAAAAACTGCGCTGGTGGACTCGGTCACTATCGTGTGATCGGTCGTACGACTTGCCTCGGGCACGATTGCTGGCAGATCGAAGGCACGACAACGTATAAAGTGACTGCTTCTCAGTTGACCGAGGGCATCACCAAACTGAAAGTAGGTCCAAGAAAGAGTGTGCACTTTTTTGACGCTGAGATTGGCCGATTGGTGCTGAGTGAAGAAACGACGCCGTTAAGTGTGTCGTATCGTGACGGGCGAACAGTTGAAACGATCGTCCGGGTAAAGCGGCAACTTGCCCCGCCCACCACCGAAAGTGATATGCGCGAAGTCAGCCGCGATCTGGCTGACGGTACAACGGAAAAATTCGTATTTCGAGGAGGTATACCTGTCAATGCACAGAACGATTGGCTGAAGGTATTTCAGGCGGGACTTATGTTAAAGGGTGAGCTAACGTTCAAGAATCAGGTCAATGTGTCATCCCTCGAGTGGTCTTTGGGGCTTGATCTTTCCGGTCGGAAAACTAAGTCGATTCGATTGTTTGATGTCACGCAAGACGCTGTCACACCAATTGATTACCACAGTCTCGAAATAGACTCGGAAAGCGATAAAGCATTTCTCTTGTGGGGTACTACGGATGTTAGTGCGACCCAGCCCGAATGGTTCCATAACGACGTTGCTTCCGAAAGAATCATCAAAGTCGTAGTTGAAGATGAAACGGGCGAGGTCAAAACGCTTTATCAACTCATTTTGGTTCCGACAGCATCGCTGCGTTCGTCCGAGGGAGTTGTTCTACCAAAGTAATCTTCGGAGAAACTGGGCACGATGATTTGAGCGAAGAGGTGAAATCAATTCCTTTAGTTTTTGTTCACGCCAGCCAAGGGTGTCCGTTACTCTTGTGGTGCAAAGGGGGTTGTTTACACGCTACGAAAGCTGCCCGTTGACCAACCCGCCTACTGAAGATATCAATTGAATTCGATGGTAAGTTTTCCGAAACGACAAAGGCCTACCTTGATGGTATTTGCTTTGCGTCCAATTTCTTCTGGACTGAAGGTGGCATAAGTTATGAAGTGCTAACGTCAACAGAGCACGTTGATTACAAGCCGATGGATCGAGAGAAGATTCGCTCTGGAAATGCACAAGATTTTTACACTGAACTTCATAAATAGCTTGCCAAACTGAGTTGGTTCTTGCACGGAGCTTCGGGGCATAACACCGATTTGCAGCCTCGCTATTTGCCACTCTCTACAGTCTGCGAAGGCATTCTGAGTCGAGTTAACACAGACATCCAAGCAAAGTGTTCACGGCGGAATTCGAGGAGCATCCGCATGGCATGGACATTCGCATTCTCTTCGCAGACGAGAATGATCAAGTTTTGTGTTTGCTTAAGATGGATTGGAGAATAGACTAACGATCCTCAAAGGGTCGAGCACTATTTGTATTGAGCGCTCGCCGGTTCATGCGGAGTGAATCTGAAGGTTTAAAGAATTCTTTGCTTATATGCCTCTTGCTGCGCTTAGGAAGTGTGTTACTTCTCATTCACTGTCGCGAAGAACGCAATTAAAGAAACACCCGCGAGCCAGAAACGCGACCCGCGGGTGCTCAATTTTCAAGCAAACCGCAGTTGGTCCGTAGTCCAATCTGCGTTTATAGCTCGATCGCTTCAACTTCAGCGACGAATCGCTGGTGGTTGTCAGCGAGGAACGCACTTATCACGTTGAACACGGAGTCACTGAAGCCCTCCGGCGCTACAAGAAATCATGGAAAAACACGTTTTCAAACCCAACATTTTTTGGTCAACTGCATCACGGCTTTGAGCAAGTCGAAACACTTTTGTGGACCAGATACCATCGGCAAAGCAAGTGAATCGACACGCAACTGCGTTCCGCCGATGTTGACAGACAGAAGGTCGCGTTGATCTGCGGTGCTGGATTCTTGGCTTGGATAGACCAAAGTGGCTCGGTTGGCACGAAACCCCATCGCATAAGCACACATTTGGAATCGATCGTTTCGGGACTCGTTGCCGAAATCGCGTTTGTATTTTGCATCGAGAACCCAACACTGACCATCCCGTTGAAGCAGAATGTCAGCGATCATCATACGATTTGGATCTTCTTCGCCATGGGCGTCATCCCATAAACGGGATCGTTGTTCGTGTGGCAGGCAACGCCAACCTGTGGTGTGGGCCAGTTCTCTGCACATCCGCCGAAGTCCACGCTCCCAAACTCCAGCGAGGGAAAGTGTAAACGACTGTCCGCCCCATCCGCTTTTGGAATCGATGGACGCACCAAACAGGATGAGTCGAGCAAGTTGCAGAGCATTGCCATACCCAGAAGGTGCAGAAGTCAGTCCATCGGCTGCTATCTGATGGCGAGCAATGTCATCGACCGTGATTTCGGACCAATCACTTCGCAGGCGGAAAAGCAGCTTTCGCGAGTCATCGTCCAAATCTTTCTGGAATAACATGACCTGCTTGAGCGCGAGAGCAAGCATGCGGTTTGCTGGAGTGTCAAAGCTACGACCTCGAATCACCTGAGGCATTTTGGGTAATTGCCAGATTTTCGTGGCAAGTGCGCCAGCCATAACCCTGCCTCTGACTTGCGAAGATTCGATATGTAGCTTCACTACGTCTTTTCGCAAGTGCCATCGTGTCACAACATCCAGTTCTAGCAGCAACAGCTTGAGCAAGACCTTTTGCCAATCGTTGTCGGCGGCCACATTGCCAACTTGGCTCCAGTGCTGGAAGTCAGGGAATTCTCCCAAATAAACCAGCCAGTCGAGAAGGACGATCCCTGGCAACTTAGTGCGCAATACGATATGTCGGCCACTAGGAAGAAGTACAATCCCGGTTCGATACTTTCCCTTGATCACCACATTTCCTGATCGTTCCTCTAGGTCAATCACGTTTCGATCAGCATGAAATCTGATCGCATCCAGATCACAGCCAAGGGAACTTGCTGTGCCGGCCCACTCTTTGGGATTAGGTGAACCAGCCTCGTCTACTACGATATCTGCAACTTGCATCGATTGGCTAGGCATAGCACTACGACTCCGAGTCACCATCTGCTGCGTTGTTCTGATCGGTTGTGGTTAGGCAGCGCAAGAGAATCTCCTCGACCCGACTTATAAGCTCGTTGTCGGTACGACCGAATTGCATAACGCAGAGTTCACGGACATAGGGCAAGACGCTGAAACGCACTATTCTGCGCAACGCTTCTGGAACTAGAGGCTTATCGACCGATGGCTGGCTTTCGCTGCCAAAGGTCTGCAACATGAATAATGCATGACCGACTTGTTGCTCAGGTGGAATGCCTCTTTCTTCAAGAAGTTGGTTGCATAGACGAAGGTCGTTCGATCTAAACTTCGCGGGGTTATTCCCCTCACGACCCAACCAGCTGCTGAGTACATCATAGTCGGGATGAAGATCAACCCAAAGAAACCGACGTCGAAGCGCCAAATCCATTCTTCCTATCGACCGATCTGCACTGTTCATCGTGCCTATGATAAACACGTTGTTCGGAAAACGAAAAGTTCGGCCGGACAGCAATCGAATCGGGCGACCGCGATACTCCATTAATTGTAAAAGTTCTCCAAGAACTGCTGCAGTGTCGCAACGATTGATTTCATCAAGTATCAGCACATGCCGAGTATTGCTTTTGAAGTTTTTGAGAGAGTCGATCCACTCGAGAAAACATCCGAGTTTTGGTTCAAACTTCAAAACGCCATTTTCTGTGAATGGTTTGATACCCTCAAAAAAGTCCTCGTAGCCCCAGTTAGCGTGCATGAAGACTGTTGAGTGGCTACCTTGCAGGTGACCGCCGTGCTCACCAACAAAATAACGCGCGAAAAGTTGCGCAATGTAAGTTTTGCTCGTTCCTGGTGGTCCCGTAAGTACCACCTGTTGCTTGGCTAAAAGCGCGTCCTCAATTTCTTGTAGCTTTGTGATCGGTAGCGCTGATTCATCGCTTAATTCACCTAGCGTCATCGGCGAATCGTCGACAGCATCAGTCTCAAGATCGGAATCGGGGAGATCGACCTCGGTGTTCCACTGCCCAGTTCTTGATGCCTGAAAGAACGGCCAGACCCAAACGAAAAATTTGCCAATTTCGTCCACCAATCCTGAGCTCCGTTCTGGCAGCTGCTCGATCGGGAATTTGATTCGCAACTCAAAATCTTGCGTGATCTCTACTGTCGAAGTGTCCGGGTTACGTAGCGATGCCATTAAAGAAGCATCTGTTTCCTTGCCCGTACAAGCGACCATTTCAGCAGGAGCCGTCTTAAGATACGCTGCCACTTCGCTTCGCTTTTCATTGATCGCCTTACCAAGCTGCTCGATATACTTCTCGCATTTATGTCCAAAGGCGAATCCATAGTTGAATTCGCGTTGCTTACCTAGAAGCCCAAGAAAAAGCTGACAGCTTTGAGTTTTTGATTCAGCAGAAGGATCATAGAATGCGGCCCAGTAGTGGTCGTAATAACCTCCCTGCCCCCAATCGTTCTTCTTAAGCTTGGACACATTATTCGTGGTGTTTGCAACATCTGTATCAAGCTTTTGGATGTAGCTAGTGCGTAATGATTCGACGAGTCGGTTTGTTGGATCGCGGAGTACTTGTTGGAATTTGCTTTTGTTCTTCTTGTGCCAAACTCCGTCACTCGTATGGTCACAAAGGGCAAGAACGTAGTCTACCGTTGCTTGCGAGTATTCAAGGTCGATCGCGAAATCTTCTTCTTCTTCCTCGTCGCTGGCAATAACTTCTTTTGAGGCAGCATCCTGCTTGATCGCAGCTGCAATGGCATTGACTTCTTCGGCAGTCAACGAGACAGATTGAAAATAAGGAGTTAGATCAGGAGAATCGCCGGCATTTCGAAGACGGTTTGTGGCACGATCAATGACGATATTCTTCGGACCTGACTGGCTTACCGTTATGGTTGCAAATGACCGAAAGGCCAGTTTGTCAGGCAATGCCCAGCAATCGACTTTCTTATCTTCCATATCAAAGAAGCAGAAAAGAAACACAGCTGGCTTTTCTGATGCTACCTGCATCAGGTCGGTGATTTGCGCAGGTGGCAGATTCGTCCAAAACAGATCGCCGACTCTCGAGTTTCTATTCAAGATGACGCCATCGCCCCAAGCGTACCTGGAATTCTTCTGCTGTATGAGTTCCGTCCCGCCACTTTGCAGACGCTGCCGAATAATCTCTTGCATCACTCGACCAGCATTGCGTCTAAGCTTCTCTTCGATTGGTGGAGCAACGAAGTTAGCTGGCATCTGAGCCATTTGCTGAAGAATCTGCTTTGAGAGTTCGCTAGAGTCGATCATTTTCCTGGGCCATGCTCACCTAGTAGTCTTGAAAGACGCAAATTGTAGCAAATTCTCGAACCGACGCCCTGCTGACAAAAGCAGCGGAACTGCTGGAAAGTAGTTGTGATCGGTACTTGTGTTCACTGTGCCAGGCACCGTTTCGGAAGATTGAGCCATGGATTTCAAGTGCGTGGCGAAGCGAGTTGCAAGCTCTGTGTGTCTGGTGGCGATGCCTTGTCTAGTGTTTTCGTCATCTATGGTCGTGGGGTTAAGACGACTGTTTGTTCTTTAGCTGAGATATCGCCGAGCGCGATTGGATACTTCTTCCGCCAACTCGAACCTCCGCCCGGTAGGTAAACAATAGAGGCCAAGCTCGGCCACGAACCTACTGTAGCAACAAACACTGGGCCACATCCGGTGGCCATTCTCTTGCGGAGTTTTTCACCATGACCAACTGCGCTGAAACTGCGCGCACGCCCGACGAGCAGCAACTCGTCGACATCGCATCGATCCTTGCTGCCGGCATCCTGCGACTCCGGGAGCGAGACTCGCTACCTGAGAGCAAGCAAACTGGAAATCCTGCCGAATCCTCTGCGGACCGGCTTGAGCTTTCCGGCGAAAACGTGCTCACTGTCGTCCACGGCGGTTAACTCGCCGCGAGTCCGATTTCCCCAAATTCTATGGAGAAAAACATGCAACTGAATGTCGGAAAAGAGATCGCCGCGATGGAGCAAATGGCCGTTGGCCAGCTTCGCAATCGCTACGCAGAAGTGTTCGGCGAGACGACCAACGCTCGCAATAAACAATGGTTGCTCAAGAAAATCATCTGGCGAATGCAATCGATCGCCGAGGGGGATCTCTCCGAACGCGCTCGAGCTCGGGCGATGGAGATCGTTAGCGACGCCGACATCCGAAGGCGACCACCCAAGGCTCCTGCAACCAAGCCAGAAGCCCCGAGATCGGCACCGATTCCGGTACCCGTATCCCTCAACAATGGAGTTCCGATCCCAGGATCGTTGATCACGCGGGAGTACAAGGGACGATTGCTCGAAGTTCTCGTGCTCGACGAAGGGTTCGAATACGCCGGTGAGAAATTCAAATCGCTCAGCGCTGTGGCGAAGCGAATCACAGGCTCGCACTGCAATGGGTACTTGTTCTTTAATCTCAGACGCCGAGGTGATCGATGAACCGCAAAGCCATAAGCACAGAGTCAACGGCTTCGTCGGTCGTTCGATGTGCGATCTACACCCGCAAGTCTACGGAAGAGGGACTTGAGCAGGAATTCAATTCACTCGATGCCCAGCGTGAATCGGCCGAAGCCTACATCAAGAGCCAGCAACACGAGGGCTGGATCTGCCTACCTGATCGCTACGATGATGGTGGATTCACGGGTGGAAACATGGAGGGTCCCGCGCTTCGACGACTCATGGCCGACATCGAGGCCGGCCGGATCGATTGCGTGGTGGTCTACAAGGTCGACCGACTCAGCCGCAGCTTGCTGGACTTTGCGCAGCTTATGGCCAAATTCGACCAGCACCAGATCGCATTTGTTTCGGTCACGCAGCAGTTCAATACGACCAACTCCATGGGCCGGCTGATGCTCAACGTGCTCTTGTCGTTCGCCCAGTTCGAACGCGAGATCATCTCCGAGCGGACCCGCGATAAGATCGCTGCCACGAGGCGAAAAGGGAAATGGTGCGGAGGCCTTCCGCCGCTTGGTTACGATGTGGTCGATACGAAACTCGTCCTCAACCAAACCGAAGCCGAGCAGGTTCGAGCGATCTTCGATCTCTATGTGCAGCACGAAGGCTTGATCGGTGTGGTGCAGGAATTGGACGCCCGCGGCTGCCACTCTTTGCACAACTTCGCCGATTCACTCTAGCAGTACTTGCTGCCGCAGAGACTGCAGCCGACTTTGCAGGGATTCTCTACACCGACGCGCCGGAAAACGGAGAAGCCGATGCAGCCGAGCGATTATGATACAGTCAGTATTGAGCATTCTGGAGAAACCTCCTTGGGCTGGATCGGGCTAGCCGGACCTACTTGCCTGTCTGTCACTAATGCGGACATCTTCTACGAAACACTGCGTACTTTATTTTTGCTAAGGAGTTTTTATGCATCGGGATCGGCGGCAGTTGATGTTCGGCACATCCGCCCTGGCATTCGGGTGGTGGCTCCACGGTTGTGGCTGGGGATGGGCTGAAGAGGCAGCACTTACCGAGAAACGGCTGATTTTGTTAGGGCTCAATGCGCTCGCTCGAGCTCCGGAGATGAATTACTTTGTGGATGGGCATCGTGGCGCCGCCATGATTTCAGCCCACTTCATGTGTGTGGATAATCAATTGGACGATGCAACTGCAAGCCGAATAGTGCAATTGCTCGATCTCAATTGGGCTAAATCTGCATTGTGTCAGCCCTTTCCGGAGAAGGATCCCGTACGCGATGCCGTTGCAAGCGTCGGTAAGGCTTTGGCGGATGGCGGTGGCGTACTACGAGAAGTAGGTCACGATGCGATCTTTGCGATGCATGCGATAAAGGCTTTCCGGTTGGTGCCCGAAGCGGCTACACCGGAACGTGTCGAGGGGGTGTGCAATCTCATCCGCGCTATCAAGCCTTGGCGAGACATCCAGCCTGACGAAGATGTCGATCCACCGCCGCTAAGCGACGAAAGGGCTGCTGCGCGATTTATTCTCGAAGAGGCTAGCAGTGCCGTCGACCGCTTTCGAGGTTTCGGGCAGGGGTTTGCTGGCCACATGCTGACCTTCGGTCAAGCCTTAGTGGAGCTCGCCGCCATGGGGGATGTCGAATGGGCGGAGAGTTGTCGTACTGCTTTTCGCAAGTATGTCACCGTCACCCGCCGCGGACCCCAGGCTGAAGATCGCAAGATCGCTGAACACAAGGAAAGTTCGCTACGCCCGAAGGACTACGAATACTGGCAGCGGCGCGACGATAAGTCACTAGGCATTGGGCATGTTTTTAAGTACCCCTACGCGTATTATGATCTACTGCGGAGAGCCCAGGATCCTGAGTTGGCGGAAAAGTGGGATGCTAAAGCTAACTACTTGTTCTAACCCCTCGTCTTTCGTCAAAGTTGATCGCTCAGAAAACAATCTCGCAATACACTGTCGAACCGACGTGAATTGGGCGCGAACGCTGAGCACCATCATCGCTAGCCACCAAGCGATAGCAACACAGACCGGTAATGCCAATTACGTCTGCATCAGTCCGGTATGGGCGGTCATGGATCGTTGTTGCCTTTCACCCACTCATGACGCTTAATCTGATCAATCTACTTGCCCGATCTGCACTTTGAGAGCTCGTATACTCTCTTTCAATTCTGCAGATGTCTTCGGATCTTCGAGCATTTTCTCAAGCGTTTCGCCGCAGATCTTGCCTGCCCCATCAAATACACTCAACTTAGAAAGTAGCACACCCGGTGTGTTAGTTGTTATCATCGGATTCCGAACTCGTTCCAAGATTGCTCGGGTTGTTTCCTCATTGTGCAGGAACTGATCCTTGCAATCAACCGACAGTCTGGTCAAAACTGAGGTTGCCAATTCCACACGGTAAAAATCTCCTGTTCGGATCAGCTCGACCAAATCAGAAGATGCAGGTAAAGCGTCGCATTCCAAAGCTAATACCATGTCCCTTACTTCAAGAATCGTCTGGCCTCTTTCGTGTTTCAAGAGGTAAAGAAGCTCCGGTAATGCATGTGCTTGGAGTGATGAATCGTATTTTCCTAAAGCTCGAAGAGTGCGGATGCGAAATACCCATTCACCGTCATCTTCCGATAGCGGATTTGCTTGCGAATGCTTCCGTAGTAACAATCTAAGTTGATCAACGGCTTCAAGAGGAGGACGCGATGTCGCTTTTGCAATCTCGGAATCAGCCGTATCTGAGCGGCGTTTGACTATGTCAAGTACTGCTTTATCGTAGCCCACCAATTGCACGTAATGGTACCAACAAAACTCACTTATTCCGTTTCTGAATCGGTTGCTCAGGAACGCTAGCCCAAGACAAAGCAAAATTGCGACACAAACAAATAGCAGTCTGTGTTGTCGAAACACTGACCTAATCCAAACGCGGAAGTTGTTCATCATTTCTTTCCTGCCTATTTCGTTTGGCGATGTCCAACGATAAGCCTATCAAGTAGCCGACTAACGCCGGAATCGGTGATGCATAGAGCGACAACACCAATGCTTGACCGACTGCACCGGCTGCATAAACTCCGCCGAACCCAGGCCCGCCACCGATTGGTTGGGTCAATAGCAAGAAACCAATTACAGTTGGCAAGAGAATCAAACCTAAAAAACCAAACAACCATCGCAATCGCCCAGTATTCGATGTTGGGCTTCGATATCTGAAAAGGAACACTCCCATCACGATTAAAGCAATTGAAGCCAAGAGCCACAGGATCGTGAATACTCCTATCCATGAACGGAATACTGCACCTCTAAGACCCGAAATACCTGATGTTATTAACAAGGCAGCTGCAAGCCAACGAATAATGTCCCCAAATGATTTCGTCATCGTTGTTGCCTAGAAAGCTTACAAATCGACCTTTATTAGGAAGCTACGTTGTTGGATAGTTTGATTCTAGCAGATTACAAGGATCGTTCTGCCTGTGTCGATCCGACGCTGCAAGACATTCTGGAAAAATCGGTTCGAAAACTCGGCAAGCCGCTGGGCGGCTAGAAAGTGGATTGTAGAGAGTTGACAGTAGAGGTGAACGAATCTCTGATAGTCGAAATCTCTTTTCCCCCGCCAACTCGAACCTCCGCCCGGTAGGTAAACAAGAGGGCCAAGCTCGGCCACGAACCTACCCCGGCCACGATCGGTGGCCATTCTCTTGCGGAGATTTTCACTATGACCAACTGCGCTGAAACTGCGCGCACACCCCACGAGCAGCAACTCGTCGATGTTGCATCGATCCTTGCTGCCGGCATCCTGCGACTCCGTGAGCGAGACTCGCTACCTGAGAGCAAGCAAGCTGGAAATCCTGCCGAATCCGCTGCGGATCGCCTTGAGCTTTCCGGCGAAAACGTGCTCACTGTCGTCCACGGCGGTTAACTCGCCGCGAGTCCGATTCCCCACAATCCAATGGAGAAAAACATGCAACTGAATGTCGGAAAAGAGATCGCCGCGATGGAGCAAATGGCCGTTGGCCAGCTTCGCAATCGCTACGCAGAAGTGTTCGGCGAGACGACCAACGCTCGCAACAAACAATGGTTGCTCAAGAAGATCATCTGGCGAATGCAATCGATCGCAGAAGGAGATCTCTCCGAGAGAGCGCGAGCACGGGCAATGGGGATCGTTAGCGACGCTGACATCCGAAGGCGACCACCCAAGGCTCCTACTCCCAAACCAGAGGCTCCGAGATCGGCACCGATCCCCGTGCCAGCTTCGCTCGACAACCGGGTGCCGATTCCGGGATCGTCGGCGTACTTTTTTTCGAAGGATTTGGGAGAACACTTCTGTCCCTGGCACGTTTGTCGAATTGCAACGATGGATGGAAAGCATCCCTTATGCTTTCCCGATTGGTGGAAGCAGTCTATACCTACGAGATTCTGGAGCCGGTTGGGATATGCATTGAGGGTGGATTTATTTGTTGCTTTTGAACGATCTTCAGAGACTAGCTCGGCTGAACGAATCGCAGATTGATTCTGATTCCTGGAAGGAATGGTATCGTCTGACCCCAATTGAGAGGATACACGACGAAGCTGTTGCGATTCTATCTTGATACAGGAGGTTTACTCGATCCCGAACCTGATTCTCAAAGTCCTTTCGACTCTGTCATGCCACATGGTGCGCCAACTGCTTATCGGCGGTAAGGCCTGCGTGTTATACGGCGTAGCGGAGTTTAGTCGCCACTGCGATTTGGTCATCTTAGCGGATGACGAAAACTCCAGGAATTTTCTTGATGCCACGGAGAACCGAACGACTTGAATCGGCGGGTAAGCCATCTGCGGTTTACGATCCTTCTGTCCGATTGCCAGCCAAACTTCATGTGGCGATTGAGTCGTCAGATCGTGGATGCGAAGAACTCTCAGCAAACTGACCGTTGAGTTAGGGGAGAGTTTGCAGGCCTCTACGATTGAGCGGAACTCACTGGGCCGTGAATTAGGCAGGGTGTAGAGCCCTCTGCGTTGCCGCTGAAGAACCCCTTGGCTGGCAAGCACATTCAGGTAGGCCCCCGAAATTCCTTTCGCAACTCGCTGAGCTGGTTATCCAAGCTTTCGTAGCCGGGTCACTGTGCGCGAGCATGTCAGCCTTCCAACGGTATAGCAGATTCGCATTACCAATAATCATGGTTCTTTGAAACTGATGATACCGAATGTCCATCGAGCATCATTTGCGCGGCTTCGCGCTCGAACTCATCGTTTAAGATTCGACGTTCGACTCTGCCATCTGTCGGCGCAACGGTCGAACGATGAACCAATTGGTAATGGCTCGCGTTAGCCGAATCATTATGAAGCCTACCTTTTTCCCAAATGGACCTCCCATTCCATAGAGGAACCACGACGCTCCCCGTTGGAGGACTTGGACGAGGGAACCAAGCCACGGATAGCGTTGCACCATCTCAAGGCTTACAGTCGCTTGCGAGAAATTTGAGGTATCGGTCTTTCCAATAGATCGGCATTTGATTGCCAGGCTTTCACAATTGAATTTCAACGCATCGTACTTGGTGTACGATCCTGCCAAACTGCGAGCGTAGGCAGAGATTTGTTCCGGTTCCCCCGCAGGTACATCAGGGTAATTCCACTCCATCGCGCGGCGGCCTAACAAGAACTCCTCCCAAGTAATCAGCCTCACGATACCGTCGGTAAGGTAGTCAACAATTTGATTGTTGCCAACACTGATACCGCAGTGGAACGCAGGTCCGTAGAAGACTGCATAGATCGATCCTTCATTAGGCTGTTCGTGGTATTGCGACAGTCCGCAATAAGCGAGTTTCAATTCGTTATCTGAGGCTCTCAGCCCAGCCCATAGAAACGTGCTGCCCATCAAAAGCATTTTTGCGCCGATCAAATAGCTAATCCAATGCGTAGGAATCGAGTGGTCTAAATCCATGAACGATACAACTGCGACAGTGAGCGAAACCAGCCCACTTAGCCACATCGCAATTTTGGCAGCCTGGGATTCAAAATGTACGCTTGCCCAAAGGATCAATCCTCCCTCGACTGCGACTGCCGCAGCGATCGCCAAACTGAGATAAAACCTTGCCCAGCCGGGCCATAAAAGTATGGCGGCGCCCAACCCGACCTGAATCAGAACCAAGGTCCATACCGGAGCTCGCTCGGCAGACGATGCGCTCGATGATCCAGAACCGGAAGTAACAACCTGCGATCCAGTCTTTTGCAAACCATCTTTCTTATTGCTGCTCTCCCGCAGAGCCACGCTGGTCGTTTGAACCGGAAATACACTTTTTGCAAAACCACCCAATAGTCGAGTCAAGTAACCCAGTGCTAAGTGTCCGATGGTGACCAATCCAGTTAGGAGCATAGCTCCTCCCAGAGTCAATTCGGCGGAAACGGTCAAGAGATGGGGAGCAACAATGCATAAAGCCCCTGCTAGAGCCAGAAAAAATCCGGTCGCGGCCAAGGAACCGCGTATCCGACGAATCGACTCCCCAGTTTTTTTAGTTTCTTCGACCATAGCAATAAAATGCATTCCTTCCGTTTCGATTTTATTATTCTCGGTATACATGACAGAGTCAGGATCTATCCTACTCCATGTCTCTGGGATTTGTGTCCCGTAGTACAGTTATGAAAAGCCAGTCTACCTCAGACAGACGGGTTTCAACGGTTCCATGACCATAAAAACCTTTTTAAGGTGCCAACGCTCCAGGTTGACTCGATCATGTTTTATGCCCCGATTTTACTGTCAACGCTAAAGCATTCGATCGCGGCAATTCAGAATACGGTTTCGTCGAACAAACGGTGATCTGCAACCATTTGAACCGCGGAACTATCGATTTGAATTTCCCAAACGCTAAACTTCCGGACGCCGGTTTTGCCCTCGGGCCATTCTTCACGCAGGAAGAGCAAGCGATCATCCGAATGTGTGAATACAGGCCCGTAGCAACGTCCCGGTTCCGGCGTAAGCACGCGTTCCGCTGTATCATACATCATTAGCGAAAAATATTTTTTTCACAGCGATAATGAGTTTTTTGAGATTATCTTTTCGGTGTTCCAAGACATCACCTCGGAGGCGGCGTTCGAGAACTCGGCAGTCGCTGCGCGAATCGTTCGCTCGCGGGAACATCGATAAACCAGTAAGAGCCTCTGTTTTGCAGTCTAGAACTCCTGGGGTTACTTATGCACAAGTGGAAAAACGAGCAGGCCGATAATTGCTGCGCCTAGTACAATGACAGGTTCAGGCAATTTCTTGAACTTCAGCAGCAAAGCGATGGTAACTAACATCAACACAATCTTAGGAAGTTCAGGTGTCCACCCGTTTTCAAAAATAGTGCGTCGGCCAAGCACAACACAAGCGCCAGCGATCGCTCCTACCGCTGCTGCGGTTACACCATCGACGAACGCAACGATTCCCGGTCGTTTCCCATGCTTCTTGAAGTACGGCGCGGGAATGATCGTTAATAGGTAACAAGGAAGGAACGTTGCGAGCGCAGCCACGGAAGCACCTGCGAAGCCGGTCCAGAAGTCGGTTCCGCGTCCCGTCACTAGGTATCCGATGAAGCCAACAGTAATAACAACTGGTCCTGGAGTGATCATCGCCACGGCCACGGCGTCTAGGAACTCTTGGTCATTGAGCCAGCCGTATTCCTTGACCACGCCGCCATAGAGAAATGGCACAATAGCCAATCCGCTTCCGAAGACAAAGGCCCCTGCCTTTGTAAAGAAAATCGCTATCTGTGTTAAAAGCTCCACGAATGAGGACTTTGCAGTAGGAAGCACTACCAAGGGCGAGAGAAAGGTAGCGGCGAGGGTATTTGGGGCCTTTCGCCAGGGTGTTGTGCGGATTGCCCAGACGATCAATCCGGCCCCCAGAAAAAGCCAAATACTCTCCGACTCGGTGATGATCGTAGTTGA
>JBEGUT010000003.1:0-24914 GCA_041178745.1 Planctomycetota bacterium
TTGAGTGAAGCCTCGGACATGCATTTCGTAAATGATAAGATCTTCGATGGGGAGTTCTAATTGGCGGTCTCCTTGCCAATCGTAATCTTGAGGAAGTATTCTTGCGCGGTAGGATGCTTGAGACGATTGATACTCGCGAGGCATTCCCCATCCGTCGAAGCCTGCGACGCAGTTGCTGTAGGGATCCAGTAGCACTTTGTTATTATCGAAGCGATGGCCTTTGGAGGGATCGTATGGGCCCGACATGCGGTAGCCATATTCAATTTCATCTGGATCTAGATCGAAGACGATCATAGTGAAGATATGTCCGATTCTGAAATCGCTCGGAAATGGAATTTCAGCGAACGGCTCATCTTGTCCGAATCGAAAAAGGACAAGCGATGCCATGGTGGCGTGTTTCGAGAAAACGGAAAAGTTTATTCCTCGAGTCACGACAGTAGCGCCAAGTGGATAGGGTGATCCGGGCCGCAGACCGAAATGATTATGGAATAGCGTCGGGAAGATGTCGATGCGCGGCGGAGGTTGGTGTACGATTTTGGATGCTTCGAGCGCTGCTGGTGTTTCGTAGAAAAGGTCGGTAAATCCAGCAGCGTCTGCGCAGCGGCGGAAGTGATCATTGAATCCGCGGAGGATTATGTGGCAGCCCATCGAGCGGACCCAGCGGAACATGAGCAGTAGTTTTCGTAGAGTGATTCCGGAGCATACTTGCAGATCGTTTGCATCGATGATCAAAAGTCTTCCAGGTTGAACTAATTCAATGACTTTGTCGCGAGTTGCATTATCGAGCGAACCACTGAGATTTCCTTCAAACTTGATGGTTACTTCGGAGCCGGATTGTGAGGTGGTGAGCTTCATGGATTTGATAAATGGTAAGAGCGGATTTGTTTGGCGGAAGCAGCATGGAAAGGAATAGTCTCATAATGATTGATGGCTGCGTTTAACATCCTAGTTTGGCGAAAAAAAAGAGAAATGTTTGATTGCTGAGGTCGACGGCAGGAGTTGGACTGGAGAAGATAGTTCGAGCGATTTCGGGTGGGATTAAAGAGTAAAGCCGCTTAAATGCTCTGCGCATGTTTTTGAGGGAGGTACCATTGTGTTTGACAAGATCGCGTTTTTGAAGCTGTTTTTGCTGTTGGTTTCTTGCTGTTTTTATCAGGGCGCCGAGGCGTTGGAGATAGAGGTGTTGGAGACGGAGGATGAGATTATCATCTCTACGGATGCGTTGGAGGCCAAGATCGCAAAGAAGGGATATGTTACTGGAGTTAAGGCGAATTCGTTATTGGATAAGAGGACGGGGGCAAGAGATTTAGGATATGGTCTGGACATAGCTGACTGGATCATGGAGCCAGGCAGTGATGAGGCCTACCGAGAGAAGTTACCTAAAGAGATGGTTTATGAATTTGGTAATTCGTATCACGGGAAGACGGCCAAACGAAGTATCGAGGGGCCACAGATTTGCACTCAGGCGAAGGAATTAGAGCCGAGGGTGGTACGAGGTGATGGCTTTGTAGCTATACATCAATCATTTGATTATCGGACAGCGGCTCCAGGTAAGAAATCGGGGTCGAAGTGGAGTCAGGTGCTGCTGTTTCAGGAGGGGAAGCGATTCTTTATTTCGATGCAGCGGATTGATGCTGTGAATGATAGTGATGCGATGTTTCTTCGCATCGATATGCCTGGTCATATTAAGCATCAAAGAGGCGATTCATTTAATGAGGTTTACTTGAGTTATCAGGGGAAGATAGCGGCGAGTGAATTCTTCACGGATTTTGCTCCTGATGAGAAGTTCAATTATACGCGGGGGCGTGATCGCATGCCGGAGCGATTCATTCGCGCTTACCACATTCGCGGTAAGGTGAATGGTGAAGATAAAAGTCCTTGGTTAGCGGGTATGACTTTGGATGCAGATATGGTATCGGAAGCGTGGTGTCATCAGCGCGGTTATGTTTGCATGATAGAAGAATTTGGGGGAAGACCGATTAAGGCTGGAGACTCATTTTCAGCAGCATTTGTTGTTGGCTTTTTCGATGATATTAGCGAGATGGAGAAGGTTTACGATGAGTATCGAGGGAGTCGAAGATTAGTGGTTGATGAGCGAGGCTGGAGACTGGAGCATTAAGAAAGGAAAAAGAGATGGTTTGGTTGAAATCGATGTGCTTACTGCTGCTGGTCGGGAGTTTTGCTTATGCACAGGTTGAAGAGGGGGAAGTGGTTTCGCACGTTAGGGTAACACAATATCGTACGGACGAAGGGACCGTATCTGAGATCAAGGAGCCATCCGATTGGTGGCAAAGAAGAAAGGATGTGTTGGCTAACTTGCAAAAGGTAATGGGGGAGTTGCCGAGTCGCAAGGGTCTGGGGCCAGTGCGGTATGAGGTGTTATCTGAAGAAAGTTTAGGAGGGGGATTAATTCGCCGAAAGCTGAGATACGCATCAGAGGATAAAGCTGAGATAACCGCGTTTTTGTTTTTACCTCAGGCATGTCGGGAGAATCCATGTCCTGCTGTACTTTGTTTGCACCAAACGATTCCCATTGGCAAAGAGGAGCCGGCTGGATTAGGCGGTAGCGCGAATCTTCATTATGGTCTTGAGTTAGCGGAGAGAGGATTTGTTGTATTGGTTCCCGATTATCCAAGTTTCGGAGAGTATCCTTATGATTTTGGTAAGCACTCAGAGTGGAAGAGCGGTTCTTTGAAGGCCATTTGGGACAATATGAGAGCTATCGATTTATTGCAGCAACTTACTGAAGTTGATGCGTCAAAAATTGGTTGTATCGGACATTCGCTCGGGGGGCATAACACAATTTTCACTGCGGTTTTTGACGAGCGGATTAAGGTAGCTGTGTCTAGTTGTGGTTTTACGCGTTTCCATAAGTATTACGGTGGTAATTTGAAAGGCTGGACGAGCCCGCGATATATGCCAGCAATTGCCGACAAGTACTCTAACGATCCAAATCTTGTCCCATTCGATTTTCCCGAATTGATTGCTGCGTTAGCACCAAGAGGTTTTTTTACTAATTCCCCGTTGCACGACGATAATTTTGATTGTGAAGGTGTGCGTGAGACGGTTGGTTCAGCGGCCTTTGTCTATGAACTGCTTGGGAAGAAGGATAATTTGAAGGCCGTTTATCCCAATAGTGCGCACGATTTTCCGCCGGACGTACGCGAGCAGGCATATGGATTTATCGCAGAGCAATTGAAGTAGAAGAGGCAGTCAGGATCGATTTAGTGATGTCGAAAAAACACTGCGTGGATTAGATCATGAGAATCCTAAAATGGTATTTATCAATTTGCTGTGTTGCTGGCTGTGTGTGGGCTGGATTGGCTGCAGAAGAGCCGACTCGCGCGAGTCGGGGGTTGCGAGTGAACGAGCTTCAATTGTTAGGAACGCACAATTCCTACCATCTTGCTCCGGATAAAGTAGCAATGGAGTTGATTAGGTCTGTTGTGCCAGCCGAGGCAAAAGCGATCGACGTGTCCCAGCGAACGATTTCGGAGCAGTTGAATCACTTTGGTGTAAGGCACCTTGAGCTTGACTTGTACCTGGACCCGGAGGGAGACCTATTTCATAAGCCAGCAGCTTACCTAATGGCGTTGAATCAGAAAGTGAAGGTATCTGAATTCGATAAAAACAAGAAAATGTTCGAGCCGGGTATTAAGATTTTGCACAGCCCGGATTTTGACTATCGCACGACAGTTTACACGCTCACGGATGCGTTGAGCGAAATCAAGGAATGGTCCGATGTAAATCAGGCGCACGTCCCCATTTTCGTTCTTGTCGAATTGAAATCGGACTCTTTTTCTCCACTGACTAGACCAGTAGTATGGGACGAAACAGGGTTTGAGGAGTTAGAGAAAACGATTCTGAATATATGGCCAAGGGATCGAATACTGACGCCAGATGATGTTCGAGGTGAAAAGGGGACGTTGCGAGAAGCGGTATCGGGGATAGGTTGGCCATCGGTGGAAAAGGTTAGGGGTAAGATAGGGTTTTTGCTGGATAACGAGGGTAAAGAAAAGGACGAGTATTTATCGAAGAGTGAGATACTCGCGGGGAGGTTGTTATTTGTCAGCGTTGATCGACGGCATCCTGCGGCAGCCTGGATGAAGCGAAATGATCCTATCGGGTCTTTTGATGAGATTCGTTCTTTAGTTGATTCCGGTTTTCTAGTTCGGACTCGTGCAGATGCTGGAACGATTGAGGCGCGGGCGAATGATCCAACAAGAATGAGAAAGGCTATTGCCAGTGGTGCTCAGCTAATCAGCACAGATTTTCTAGAAGCTGATCCGCGTTTCTCAAGTTATCGTGTTCATTTAGATCGGCCGCCCGAATAGTAGCAAAACCAAATCTTCGCATGTCCAACTTTTTCCCATTCTCCATCGAGGCCTAAACTTAGACTGTCCAACTTTTGTAAGCTTAGGCTGGGAGCCCAAGCTTAGACTGTCCAAGTTTCATTCCAGATGCAGGGATTTGAATTGAGAAAATCTTTGCATGTCCAAAATCGCCTGTGAATTAGCTAGCAATTACCAACCCCAAAGCTTGGACTGTCCAAGTATTTTTTGGCTCGGCGGTTGACTGTCCAGGATTTTTCTTTTCAGACGCTAACAAGTGGGATTCGTTGAGAACCCTTTCGTGATACCAGTATTCCAAAAAAGATCGGGGAGAATCTATTGGATAGAATTTTTCCGAAAACAGCGTCTACGAACTGAGATGGATACTTTGGTATCGCTGAAGAGTTCTTGCGAGACACGTTGATTCGAAGCGGAGATTGTAGAATCGGATGCCGTGAGAGTTTAGACTCTGTAGCTTTATCATCCCAGTTGCTTCTAAGAAGATGGTGGCTCTTGCTCGCGACGCGTTATTTTGCCACTCGCATTTATGACTCGAGCATTACCTCGTCGCTCAGCAATTTTCTGCAAACGTTCAATGCTGGTAGAGTAGTACTGACCGAAAGTTCTATTGCTACATAGGCGCTCTTGCTGACTAATCCACTCTTCAGCAGTTGTCTCAAGTCGCTCAAAGATGCCCGCAGCTTCCGCTTCAATCGACGCCTTACCCTCTCGTAAATAGCGGCCAGTCAGATCGACTAGAAGAAAATAATGACCTACTGTGATGCGATCTATTATGCCTTTTCTAATCTCATTGAAGTCCGCTGAGTCTTCTATCGGCATCAGCCAGCACTTTGTCTCTAGGCTGGCTAACTTAATAGTGGTCACTCCCATCGCCTCAATCACTGACTTCAAATCACTGAGCCGCATTTCCCGTAATACATTTTCCACTCGTTGGCGAATCGAAGTGTAAGGGCTTTTTTCAGGTAATTTGGCCACGCCAGCTGCTACTGGATTCAAGTCGACGTAAGCCATCACTCTCAAAAGAGAAGCGTCGTCAAGGATTCCTATCGATTTGTATCGACTAGCAAATATGGTCCCCCTTGTACCATCTATTTTATTAATCAACCTCGAAAGCGGTTCCTTTAAGCACTTATGGAACCAGCCGAGATCCATCAGACGCCTTCGCCGCTCTTTGACCCAATCTACCTCCGATGACTTTCGAGATACCCAATCATCCGTGATTTCCAATATCTCGCCACGATGATTCCGGGGAGGATAAAGTTCTGCCCAACGTCTAACGACCTCCTCGTTCGTGAATCCTTTTCCTTTCGCTTCGTCAATTCTCAAAACAAAATGCATGTGACTTTCAAGGACAGCATGCCCTGCTACATCGATTGCAAAAACATTCGCTAATTCCTGAGTCCTAGACTCAACCCACCCTTTTCTGTCGAAACCATTATTGTTGAGTAACCGCTTCTGCTGAACACAGCCGGAAATACAGTGATACCAAGCCGTATCCTGAAGATTAACGATGTATTTGCGAGCAACTGTCATAAACCCAACTCCTTTATGTGTGACACTATGAAATATCTAGAATAGTGAACAGAAAGTCAAGTAGTAATATGTATAATTTCTGTCGATCTCGAAATAGTTAACCCAACTAAGGAGTTTGAGTGAAACTGCCTAGTTCCATTGGCAGTCTCGCTATTATCGAACCGGCAAAGGAGGTTTGCAGATATTGCCTCTTGCGGGTATCCTTTTGAGAATTCGCAGTCAGTTTCGGTGCCATAGCTCAGTTGGATAGAGCAACGGATTTCTAATCCGTCGGTCGGGGGTTCGAATCCCTCTGGCACTACTCTCTTTTTGGTCGACTCAACGAAGCGCACTAGTAGATTCTTTTCCTAAGTAACAAGCCTCCAACTCCGTCTTTGCATCTCATTCAATACCGCGTCGCCTCATTCAATCAAAATACGGCTAGAGTGTCCTCCCTAGATCCAGTTCGCCATCTCTCACTAAATGGCACAACATGCTATGCCCGCTGAGATCAATCACTCAGAACCGCGAGTCCTCATTATCGGTGGAGGATTCGGCGGTATCGAAGTAGCTAAACGCCTAGCACGAACCAAAGCACTCGTAACGCTGGTCGATCGACGCAACTACCATCTTTTCCAACCCATGCTCTATCAAGTTGCTACCGCCGGTTTATCACCCGCCGATATTGCATCCCCGATTCGTCAGATACTTTCTAGAATCGCTAACTGCAGAGTCGTACTTGCTGAAGTCACCGGCGTTGATCTAGCAAAGAAGCATGTTCTCTTTCCTGGAAAAGCTCTTTCCTATGATTATCTTGTACTGGCAGCCGGAGCAGCGCATTCCTATTTCGGAATGGATCACTGGGAACAATTCGCTCCAGGTCTAAAGACTCTGGAAAATGCTACCGAAATTCGTCAAAGGATTTTACTCGCCTTTGAAAGTGCCGAGTACGAAGGAGACCCAGAAGCTCGTCGCGCCGCCTTAACATTCGCGGTGATAGGTGGAGGACCTACCGGCGTCGAATTAGCAGGAGCTATCAAGGAAATCGCAACACAATCGCTGATCCGAGATTTCCGAAATATCGACACTACTACAACCCGAGTTCTGATCGTTCAAAGCAATTCAAGACTTCTACCCCAATTCGCGCCAGAGTTGAGCGAACGTGCAAAGCGAGATCTAGAAGCCATGGGAGTTGAGGTACACCTAAACTCAAAAGTGACTCAAATCGATCAAAACGGAATTAGGATCCAAGATCAATTCATCCCAGTTCGAAATGTTATCTGGGCCGCCGGCGTCGCCGCTAATCCCCTCACAAAATCTCTCGGTGTACCTCTCGATAATTCCGGACGAGTAATCGTTGAACCGGATCTTAGCATCCCTGGTCACCCCGAAGCGTTTGCCATCGGTGATATCGCTGCAGCAAAAAACGCAAACAATGGCCAACCTGTACCCGGTGTCGCTCAAGGCGCGATACAGTCCGGACGACATGTAGCGACAATCATCGCTAAAGAAATCTCAGGCAAAAGAAAAAATAGATCACCCTTCCGCTACTTCGATAAAGGCTCTATGGCGACCATAGGGAAGGCTCATGCAGTTGCCGAAATCGGAAACTGGAAGTTCGGAGGATTCTTCGCATGGCTACTCTGGGGTGCCATACACATTTTCTTCCTGGTAGGCTTCAGAAATCGATTCACCGTCTTCAGCAAATGGCTGTGGAATTGGATCATCAACGCTCGAGACGCCCGGCTAATTCTCGGCGACTCAAAACTACGTATTGAACAAATCCTCGGCGATGAACTAATCACTATCGAAAATCCAGCACCAAGCCTACGTGACGATGCTGGCCACGATGCCTAGAAATCACAATCTAACCCACCACCATCGAGAAGAGTTGTGTTGTTGTCCCAGCAAAAATCGACAAACTGGTGGCTACAACAAACTCAACTTGCTACTGACTAATTACGACTAGACCTCCAAGAAAAGTCTAGCCGGATCTTCCAGCACTTCCTTGATCGTTCGCAAACAACTGACCGCTTCGCGACCATCGATGATACGGTGGTCATAGGTAAGTGCAATATACATCATCGGCCGAATCACCACTTGACCCTCTCTCGCTACAGGCCGATCCTGAATACTGTGTAAACCCAAAATCCCACTTTGCGGCGGATTCACAATAGGAGTCGATAACAAGGAACCGTATATTCCGCCATTGCTAATCGTAAACGTTCCACCCTCAAGATGCTCAGGCAACAATCGATTCTCCATCGCCTTTCGCGAGTAATCTCCAATCGTTCGCTCGATATCAGCAAAACTCATTTTCTCAACATTGCGAAGCACCGGTACGACTAATCCCTTGCCCCCACCAATCGCAACTCCAATATCATAGTAGTGACGATAAACAATGTTGTTGCCACGAATCTCCGCATTCACCGCCGGATAACGCCTCAATGCCTCAACACTCGCTTTGGCAAAGAAAGACATTAGTCCCAACTTGATTCCATGTTTCTCTTGGAACATGTCACGATACTTGGTCCGCAATGCCATAACAGGTTGCATATCGACTTCATTAAAGGTCGTTAATAAAGCTGCCGTCTGCTGAGCTTGAACCAGTCTCGCCGCAATCGTGCGACGAATCATACTCAGAGGTTTAACCTCCTCCATGCGATCCGGCCCACCGACACTGATCTGCGTACTCTGAGTTATCGCTGACCTAGAAGTCGCTGCTGGTAATATTTCTGCACTAACAGCGGTGGACGTCTTGGTATTCGCCTCCAGGTGTCGAACAACATCTTCCTTCAACACTCGCCCACCAGGGCCACTTGCACTCACCTGACTAGCCTGTAGTTGGTTCTCTTCTAAGAGCTTCTTGGCCGCCGGCATCACCCGTAGATCAGAAGAGTCTGATCCACTCGCCTTGGCAGCTGTTGGCGAACTTGAACTGCCACCCTCAGAACCGCCAGACGCTGGCTTCTCGCTCGGCTCCACATGCGCCAGCACATCACCTACCGCAGCAAACTCCTCAGCTCCGCGAACAATCTTTTTCAGAATCCCCGCCACTGGCGATGGAACCTGCACTGAAGCCTTTTCGGTTTCCAGCTCCACTAAGTCCTCGTTCATGCCCACCCAATCTCCCTCCTTTTTCAGCCACTTGCTGATCTGGACTTCGCTGATGGACTCCCCGACTGTTGGAACCTTGACTTCAACCATTGCTCTGCACCCTGATAGGGATCAATGTTTCATGAAATTATTGAAATGAATCCAGCCGAACTGGAATTATGAGACCTCTCGACATTCGGCCGCAAAAAATAAGGGCATGGAACGAAAAAGCCCGGCCCTATTGTCGCTGCCATTCACTATAGAATTTAGCTCCATCGCCTTCGGTTGTCATCCCGAGGTCTACCCGCAAGCCCCTAAAGAGCTCTATTTTTCCAGTTGAAATTAAAGGTTAGCGAACGCTGCTTCCATCAATTCCCGCTGCTCAAGGTGATGGGAACTGTAAGACCCTGTCGCTGGGCTAGCTGACTCAGCACGGCTAGCTAAACGCAGTGGGAATTTCTTAGAAATCTCATCCCCAAAACGCATTTTGATGTGCGTCCAAGCTCCCATGTTCGCCGGCTCATCCTGCACCCAAATAATCTCCGTGCCAGCTGCATAAGGCTCCAATGCCAACATGACTTCTTCACTCGATAGCGGATACAACTGCTCAATTCGCAAGATGGCGACCTTGTCCAGCTTCAGCTCCTGGCGACGCTCAAACAGCTCATAATAAACCTTGCCGCTACAGAGAAGGATTCGATCCGTCGCTACCGCTCCATGACGTTGATCCGGCAAAATCTTTAAAAACCGACCTGTCGTAAAGTCTTCATGAGAGGACTGTACCAAAGGATGTCGAAGCAGGCTCTTGGGAGTTAATACCGCTAATGGCTTGCTCCACTTTCGCTTTACCTGTCGACGCAAGAGATGAAAGTACTGCGCAGGCGTAGTTGGCTGAACAACTTGAATGTTGTCCTCCGCACACAACTGCAACAAACGCTCCAACCGAGCACTGCAATGCTCAGGCCCCTGACCCTCAAAGCCATGAGGCAAAAGCATTATCAAGCGACTCAATCGACCCCACTTATCCTCTGCGCTCGCTATAAACTGGTCGACAATCACCTGGGCCACATTCCAGAAGTCCCCAAACTGTGCCTCCCAAGCTACAAGTCCATGCGGACAATCCAAGCTGTATCCATATTCAAACCCTAAAACCGCTGTTTCGCTCAACGGACTGTTGGCAATTTCAATTCTGCCCTGGTCGGGCGACAAATTAGCGAGCGGCATGCAGGTCGAATTGTTCTCGGCATCATGTAACACCGCATGACGATGACTAAACGTACCTCGCTCACAATCCTGACCTGTAATTCGAATCGGATGACCTTCCAGCGACAAAGTTCCTAACGCCAACAACTCCGCCGCCGCCCAGTCCAACGGCTTCGAGTTGCTCGACATCTCCTGTCGCTGCTCCAGTACTCGCGTCAGCTTGCGATTGAGCACAAACCCAGAAGGCAACTCGCATAGCTTCGCCAAGATACTCCGCAAAGTATCTTCACTGATTGCCGATACCGTATCGTCGTGCTTCGGCTCCGCTCCACCGAAATAACCGGTCCATAATCCACCCAACGTCTGAAGGTCGGAATAATAATCCTCCTTCCGCTGCGCAAGAGCGAATTCAGCTTCTAGCTTGTCCTGGCGAACCTGAGAAATACCATCTGCTTCCGAACGAGTAAACTCGCCCATCTGCAAAAGCCTTTCCAGATAACTTTCACGCACACTCTTGCGCTGGTCGATCGCCTTGTACATGGTCGGCTGTGTGAACCGGGGCTCGTCCCCCTCGTTGTGACCCCATCGACGATACGCGTACATATCGATCACCACATCGCGGCGGAACTCTCGACGAAAATCCATCGCCAAGTTTACCACCTGAGCGACCGCCTCAGGATCTTCACCGTTGACATGGAAAATAGGAATCTGCAACATCTTCGCAATGTCGGTCGCATAGGTAGTGCTGCGGCCCTGATGCGGTTCTGTTGTGAAACCAACTTGGTTATTGATGATGACATGCAACGTCCCGCCAGTGTTGTAAGCCGACAGCTGTGACAGATTGAACGTCTCCTGAACAACACCTTCCCCCGCAAACGATGCGTCGCCGTGAATCAAAATCGTCAGATGCTCGTTGCGATCAAAATTCCCAGTCAAATCCTGTTTGCAACGACAACGGCCCAAAGCGACAGGGTTCACAAATTCCAAATGACTCGGGTTAAAACAGAGCGATATGTGCACCTTTGAACCAGTGCTCGTCGTCCAGTCACTGCTGTATCCCAAATGGTACTTTACGTCGCCAGCACCCCGGTGAAGCTCAGGCCTAGGATCATCAAACGCCCAGAAAATATTTTGAGCACGCTTGCCCATGATATTCGCAAGCACATTCAAGCGACCTCGATGCGCCATCCCCATGATGACACTCTGAATACCATGCTGGCCAGCCTTCTCCAAGGCTAAGTCAAGAAGCGGGATCAGGCTCTCCGAACCCTCCAAAGAAAATGTCTTCGCTCCCACAAACTTGCGACGAACAAACTCTTCGAAAACCGACGCGTCCGCTAGACGGGTGTAGATGCGAACTTGAACATCCCGCGACAACTCAATTCGATTCTCGCAACTCTCCATGCGACGCTGAAGCCAATCGCGAATGTTGCGATTGTCGATATGCGTGAACTGCGCACCAATATTGCGGCAATAAGTGTTTCGCAATTTCTCGACAATGTCACCCAGCGTCTTCGCATTCTCGTAATCAAACGATGCACACGTAAACGGCCGCGAAAGATCCTCAGCATTCAAGCCGTACGACTGCGGATCCAGTTCCGGTAGCTTTTGACGGTCAATTCCTAATGGATCTAGCTTGGCCATCAAATGACCACGCACTCGATACTCCCGCACCAGCTGATCAATTCGATCCTGCATCCGCGCAAGCCATAATGCCTCATCGCGGGTTGAAGATGCACTCCCATCTGCAGATTCACCAAGAACAGCAGATACAGTTCCCGTGGGTGCCACACTACTGTGCTGGGCAGCTAAAGAAAATTCCTCAAAGTATCGTCGCCAACCAGGCGATACACTCGAAGGATCCTTAATATATTGGATGTACAGGTCGTCGATGTAATCGAGACTGTAAGTAGTCATCGCAAAAGACCATCTGGAAAAGATCAGTAAGCAAAATCGCACATACAAACCGCAGAGTACGACATCTGCAGTTTGAGGTCTAGAGCGTTCAACAGATCCCCTGTGTCACGGCGCAGGGACTTCGTCAAATCGACACTTCCCACTCCGAAAACCACAAATCGACTCTGGTTTCTCTCCCACCAAGTGCTCCGTAAGGATTATTCCCTACAACTATCGTAACCGCTAATTCAAACAACGCTATCTCAATCTAGGCAACTTTATCGACCGATTGGAGGAAAAATATCCTCCGTTAATCTGGTTGGAAGGGAAAGAATCAGTCCAAAGGGAGCCGATGGCCCATCTTTTCCTTCTTCGTAGCCAAATAGGACGCATTATGCTCATTAATGGGGGGGATAATCGGAACCTGATCCACCACCCGTAGGTCGAAACCTCGTAGATTAAAGGCCTCTGTTTTCTTCGGGTTGTTGGTCAACAGCCTGATCTCTTTCAGACCAAGATCCTTCAATATCTGGATCCCCACCCCATAGTCGCGCATGTCCGCTTTGAACCCAAGCGCGTGATTGGCCTGCACAGTGTCCAGGCCTTGTTCCTGAAGCGAGTAGGCGCGGATCTTCTGGGTCAAACCAATCCCACGACCCTCCTGAAGCAAATAAACCAACACGCCTCTCCCCTCTCGACAGATCGCTTCCAGCGCAAGTTTCAGTTGATCGCCACAGTCACATCGGAGAGATTCAATTAGGTCGCCAGTGAAGCAACTACTATGCATACGTACCAGAGGCGGTGGACCTTCTGCCGAAAGATCGCCAAAAACCAAAGCGATTGGCTCCTGCGCCTCATACTGGATCTGGTAAACGATAATTTCGAATTCGCCGTAACGTGTCGGCAAACGCGCCTGAGCACTTCGCTGCACCAACTTCTCGTTGAGACGACGATGCGCAATGAGCTGCTCGACCGTGATCATTTCGAGCTTGTGCTTGTCGGCAAGTTTGCGGAGATCCTCCCGCGTCGCTCGTTCCCCCTTCTCATTGAGAATCTCACAAAGCACACCCGCCGGTGTGAGCCCTGCCATCCTCGCTAAATCGACGGCCGTCTCGGTATGACCAGCCCGTCTCAGCACACCACCCTCCATCGCCAAAAGAGGATAGACATGGCCGGGACGAACGAAATCTTCAGGGGCACTTGTCGGAGAAGCCAGTCGACGTATCGTCTCCGCTCGCTCAGCCGCCGTAATCCCCGTCTTGCATCCCGCAAAATCCACTGGTGTCATAAAGGCTGTCTGTAAAGGCGCCGTATTACGATCAACAATTGGGGATAATTGCAATCTCGAACAAGCACTCGGAAGAATCGGTGCACACAATTGCCCATGACCGCTGAGCATAAAATTAATGGTCTCAGCCGTCACACCCTGCGCAGCGCATATGTAGTCACCTTCGTTTTCTCGGTCTTCGGCATCTACCACAATCACCACTTCGCCCCTGCGAATCGCATCCACCGCGGCACTCACCGAACTAAACTGCCCTACCCCTCCCTGCCCATCAAAGACAGTTCGATCTTGCTGAGATGCCAAGTCGGAATCAGGGCTACCGGTCGCACCGGACTTCGAAAGAGAAACCTTCGATTGAGAATCGCCTGGAAGCTCGGAAGATGAATCGCCAGGGGAGCTTGACTGAAAGGGCATTGGCTTATGCGTTTACTTCAAAAAGGAGAGGTCATTTAGTAAATCGAACCCGATACCCCCACGGTCGTCATGGTTCCATCGTGTCCATTTGCCTACAGGCTAGGTTCCTAAAGAGCTGAAGTCGCCTTCGTTGCCCCCAATACCCAAGCCCAACACTTTTACATTGTAGCGTACCGAGAAGGCTAAACCCAGCTTGGATTGCTACCGGTGAATCTAGAAGCAGAGCTCATCCGGCAAGTCCAATAATGCTCAAAATTCAGAGAGATAGCATGAAATCTTAGAGTCAGAAGGGAATTAATAAGGGTTTGGCGTGACCCATCGGAAATCCCTCACGAGAGAAATGACGCTCGCTAAGCACAAATAGCAACGGATGCAAATTTACAGATCGATTAGACAATGAAAATGCTATCTAAGGATTTAAATGGAAGACTTGTAGACAAGATCCATCGAAATGAGAGCTACAAATACGGAAATAACAGCGAAGGGATTCCCTTGCTTTCCGAAGACAGAAGTGAGTTTAGGTTTTATTCAAGATGCCACTTTCCCTATGATACTGAGGTCGACATCACGCACGATATCGAAAGCTAACAAGTATCGCGATAAAGCCCTGGGAGATTTGCTTTTGGCAACTTACCTTCAGAGACAAGTCGTTCATGGACCAAAACTTTTAGGTCCGTTTATCACAGCGTTCTTGTTAGCGATTGCTTCAGGTGACTTTACTCAACGCTGTTTCCCCGAAAAAAGTACTTTTGCCGAAGAACCGCAAGTCAAGGTGACAAGGGATCTCGTATTCTGTGAAGTAGGCGAGCAAAAGCTGAAGGCCGACTTATATCGCCTCGATGACGAGACTCGAAAGCCTGTTGTGATCATGATCCATGGAGGTGGATGGGCCGCTGGAGATAAATGGCATATGGCCGATCACGCTAGGCAATTGGCTAGGGAAGGATTTGTCGCCTTCTCAGTCAATTACCGTTTGGCTCCTCAATGGAAGTTTCCTGCGCAAGTGGAGGATTGTCGGGAAGCGTTGAAATGGGTTCAGCAAAATGCGGATAAGTATCAAATGGATCCTGATCGATTAGCTCTCTACGGATACTCGGCAGGCGCGCATCTCGCAGCGCTATTAGGTTGCAACCCACAGCCAGGACTACCGCCAGTCAAAGCGGTCGTGGCCGGTGGGGCACCCTGCGATTTCACCGAATTGAGTCTTGAGAATCGAACGATGGCATATTTTCTTGGAGGCTCCCGCGAAGAGAAGCCCGACGTGTATCGCCAAGCATCGCCGAAAGCTTTTGCATCAAAAGATGATCCACCGTTTTTCTTTTTTCATGGAGATGTCGACCGGATTGTGCCATTGCACAATAGCCGCTGCTTGCACGATGCGCTACAAAAATGTGGAATCGATTCCCAATTTCATGAAGTGACTGGTCAGGGTCATTTGCTAACTTTTGTCAATCCAGAAGCTCGCTTGAAAGCAGTCGAGTTCCTACAGAAAAAACTGCAAGTTTCGACAACAGAAAAATCAGGGGATGAAGACAAAGAACCGGCAAGAGAAGGAAGTGTCGAGATGCCATCCATAGACACCAAAGGAGGTCACTGATGCTTCCGCGCGAAGAGTATGTCGAACAAGCTTATTTCTTCAAGACGATTTTGGAGCGTCTCAATCGCGATATTACGTTGCAGGATCTGCTCGATCAAACCAAGCATGAGCTGCTCGCAACAGCGAAATTGCCAATGGCTATCGAAATGCTCTCAGCCGAGTTAAAGCATAGGGGAGTGATGGCGAAAGGGATGGCCATCCTTAAGCACTATTTTTCACCCTTCCAGATTTTTTTGGTAAGCGAGGCAGAACGCGATACCGGTCGCTTTGATTTCAAAACGGCTCTGCAAATTCTGCACGCTGAAGCCGAATATCGTTCACAAAATGAATCGCGACAGGGATATTTCTTTTTCCAGTTTGAGTCTATTTGTCGCAATCGTCTCAGCTACGATCGCGGTTTAAAGGCGATGAGCGAAGATAGTGCTTACGATGCAAATTGGAGTGAATGGCTGCTTATTGTCAGACGCCAGTTAGGATTGGTGGACTTGGCGGACTTAATCTATGTTCGCAGCCAAGAGTATGAGGATCGCAGGCAGCGGCAGGCGGGCGGCGAGAATATTGGGGGGCCCGAAGCGCCGATCCTTTTTGGTGTAAAGGAGGGAAAAATTGCTGCTGCCAATCATCGTAAGGACCCACTATTTTTGTTTGCAGCGATGCAACGGCATTTGGGCTATCCAACCGTACCGCGAATCGAAACGCCCGATCCATTGCCACAACTGCTTCCCCAGTTGATGCGCCGCGTCGAACGATTGGAGACCCGACTGAAATTGATGGAAGAAGAGCAGAGGCAGGGTATCGATATTACTAAATTCTATTCTGGTCTTGGGGGAAAGAAGTTCGAGTTTCCAGTCGATGATGTCGAGTGAAAGCAAAGACAGTTTCGAAGCTCAGTTTCCGATGATTCGCGAATAAATCGAGCGAGCGATGGCAGCGTCTTGAGTACCTGAGATAATAGCTCGACCATCGGGGAAAAGAGTTACGGTATAACTCTCCAGTGAGACTCGAAGAAGAAAAGCATTCTGCTGCACTTCGCCATGCACTTCAAGTCGCTGTGCCATGTCAATCAGATTAATATGCTGTGTCGTTGGTGGTTGTATCTGGACTGCATCGCGTCCGCAAAGCACCGTTGCGGCCGAATTGCGGCGCCCCTCGAGGAATTCATAATCCCCCTTACCGCAAGTTGGGCAGTTGTCGGCTGCGCGTAATCGATCAAGCGCGATGCGACGATGAGTTCCCTCCCAGAGATCGATGACTTGAAGTTGGCCCAGAGTTGAGTTGGTTACCGAACAGATAATCTTGATGGCTTCGATTGCTTGCCACGAAGCAATCACAGAGACTGCCGGGCCTAAAACACCAACACTGTCGCACGTTCCCACCTCATCGGCAGGAGGTGGTTCGGGCAATAAGCAACGAAAGCAGGCGGTTCTGCCTGGAACGATGGACAGGACTTGGCCCTGAGCACCAATACAACCACCATGCACCCAAGGCTTTCGGAAACGATATGCGAAATCATTGATCAAATAACGAGTTTCAAAATTGTCGGTGCCATCGAGAATCAGATCGGCATTTTCGAGAAGGCGTTGAGCGTTTCGAAACGTGAGATCTTCGACTACCGCTTCGATTGCACTATCTGAATTTATTTGCGTTAGTTTTGCTTTTGCCGCAACCGCTTTGGGGAGTCGTTGGCGGGCATCATCCTCGGTAAAGAGTGTCTGTCTGGGAAGATTGTCCCATTCGACCCAATCGCGGTCGATCAAACGAATACATCCTACGCCTACTCGGGTTAATCGTTCAGCGATTACTGACCCTAGAGCTCCGCACCCGCAAATCGCGACCTTTGCACTGGATAACAGACCCTGGCTCTTTACTCCAAGCGGCGAAAACTGAGTTTGCCGGCGATACCGAAGCAGTGGATCAACCGGAGAGGGATGGTTATCCAAATGTCACTCTCTGTAATAGTATGTCGTGAAAATTGTGCTAGCAAACCAATTATAGTTGACCAGGGATAAGGTAGGGGAAGTGGCAATTGAAAATGCTGGCATTTGATTTGTAGGGAAGCTTGTAATGAAGGCCGAAAGTTCCGTTGCTTTCATCGCCTAGGGGGTCTACACTCTCGCAAGTGATGGCCTGGGTTTTTAGGAACGCTGAGGAATTTTAGGCGACAATTCTCGCTGAACCCAGGTGTTGTCGCATAAGAATAGGTATTGCGCGTGGTGTATTGAGGCTTTGAATATCACGGAATGTGATGTGCTAGATTCACCAGTACAGCCGCTGGATGCATATTGATGTGGCACCCAGGGATCGTACTAAAGCGAATTTGTTTTGAAATGGCAAACAGCAGGGAGGCTGGAGATGTCTGTTTCTATCATTGTTCCGATTTATAACGAAGTCGACAATGTTCCACGGCTTTATGAGCAATTGCAGCCTGTGTTGGAGAGTTTCAAGCAGGAAGTCGAGGTGGTGTTTGTCGATGATGGATCGCGCGATGGTAGTCGAGAAGCTTTGCAGGCTCTGGCTGAGAAGGATTCGCGGATTGTCGTTGTAGAATTTCGGCGAAACTACGGTCAGACGGCAGCGATGCAAGCTGGCTTGGAGTATGCCAAAGGTGATTATCTTGTCACTTTGGATGGTGATTTACAAAACGATCCATCGGATATTCCGATGATGTTAGCCAAGTTGGATGAAGGATACGATTTGGTTCATGGCTGGCGTCGAGACCGAAAAGACCAATTGCTCAGTCGCAAGGTGCCTTCTTGGTTAGCGAATCGATTGATTTCCAAGGTAACTCGTTTTCCGATTCACGACCTAGGTTGCACTTTGAAAGCGATGCGTCGTGAGGTTGCTGATGAGTTGGAATTGTATGGTGAGATGCATCGATTCATTCCGATTCTCGCGCACTGGCGTGGCGCTCGCTGTGTCGAAGTTGTGACAAAGCATCATCCAAGAATCTTTGGCAAAACGAAGTACGGACTGTCACGAACCATACGTGTTGTGCTTGATTTGATAACGGTCAAGTACATGCTGGATTATTATAGCAGTCCCATGAAGCTTTTTGGCAGAATTGCATTTGGTTTCTTTGCTGCGGGCTCTGTATCGCTCGCAGCAACTCTGGCTACAAAGTTCTTCGCTGGTATAGACATGACCGGCAATCCACTCTTATTGCTCGGGGTCATGTTGTGTATTGTCGCGGTTCAGATGCTCAGTGTCGGGTTGCTCGGTGAAGCGACGACGCGTCTGTACTACAGCAGAGATCATCGTCGTCCATTCACGGTAAGACGCGTTCTCAACGGAGCAAAATCTACGATTGGAATCAGTGATGTTGAGAGTATTGAAGGCGATTCTTTCAAGTCGAGGCGCGTAGCTTAAGGTACGGCGATATGTTTCGCTCCAGTGCTACGATTGAGTTCTTGCGGCGTCGAGCCGAATTACTTCGCGAGGCGAGGTGTTTCTTCGACGATCAAGGATTCATCGAAGTTCAGACACCTGTGCTTTCTCGAGATACCGTCATCGACCGTCATCTTGAGCCATGGGCGGTTCGTAATGAAGATTTGAAAACCTGGGGATTTGGCGATGGACGTGCTTTTCTGCAGACATCTCCCGAATTTGCGATGAAGCGTTTGTTGGTCAGTGGCCTGGAAGCGATCTATCAGATTGGGCCGGTATTTCGCGGTGGAGAGCGAGGGCGATTGCATAATCCCGAATTCACGATGCTTGAATGGTATCGGGTTGGTGATGGACTGGACGAAGGGATAGGATTGCTCTCGAGTCTTGTAAAGACAGTCCTGCGTGTTGCTGATGCATCGCGGTTAAAATACGCGACGGTGTTCGAACTCTACACCGGAATCAATGTGCTCGATGCAACCCAGCTACAACTTCGCCAAAAAGCTTGCGAGTTGAAGTTGGTTGATTCAGAGAACTGGAGCGACGACTGGGACGATTGGTGCAATCTTCTATTTTCTGAGGTAGTTCAGCCGCAACTTGGTTGGGAATCCCCGGTAGTGGTTAGTCATTTCCCCGCGAGCCAGTCTGCTTTAGCGAAACTCTCGAAAAACGATCCCAGAGAGGCGGAGCGGTTTGAATTGTTCTATCGAGGTGTCGAATTGGCCAACGGCTATCACGAATTACTGGATCCTTATGAGCTACGAGCTCGCAATCGAGAAGTGAATCGCCAGCGAGTCCAAGACGGCAAAGAACCTTTACCCGAAGAGAGTCGTCTTCTGGAGGCGATGGCAGTTGGCATGCCTTCTTCAGCAGGTTGCGCACTGGGGTGGGATCGTTTGGTGATGCTAGCTTGCAATAGTACATCGATTGACGAAGTAATGGCATTTCCCATTGAGCGGGCTTAGTTGCAAATCGTTTCGATTAACGAGCTCCAGAGGTCTTTTGACCCAGAAGGTCTCAGCTAGCAACTTCTCTTCACTTTGCCCCCGAGAGCAAGACCCGGGCAAGGACTGTCCCGGTTCGGTTCCTTGAGCATCCTGAGATGCTATCAAAGCTTGGCGAGTTTCGGCGGCGTTTCGTGAGCTTAGTCTGTCCATGTTCGCGGCCGAGGTGGAAAAGGACTGTCCTGGTTTGGTTAGCGGATGGGTTGCTAGCAATGGCCCAGCGACACTGACTGTCCCCGCTTTGGAATAACGCCTGTCCTGTTATGTTCCGTTGTTTCGCTATCAAAGCTGGGAGCGGATCAACAGAACAAGGACTGTCCCGGTTTGGTTCTTTGCCCCCGAGAGCAAGGCCCGGACAAGGACTGTCCCGGTTTGGTTCCTTGAGCATCCTGAGATGCTATCAAAGCTTGGCGAGTTTCGGAGGCGTTTCGTGAACTTAGTCTGTCCATGTTCGTGGCCGAGCTGGAAAAGGACTGTCCTGGTTTGAATGTGCTTGTTGCTAGCAAGTTTGGTTTTGCTCTTGGTCCAAAAATATTTCGCGTAACAAAAAATTCAAACTACATGGACCAAAGGTGTCAAAGTGTCGGCGTACTAATAACAGAGTCACAAAAACGAATATGAGATAGCTCATCGCAACACACAACGCGAACGAGGAGTTGTTTGAGATCGGAAGTTTTTGAAAAAGGGCTGTTTTAAAACAGCGATCTGGCAAGATCCGGAGTCGCCCATATTGCGACACGAGTCACCGCCGTTTTGCATAGCCAGTAACTTGCAAACCAAGAAGTTGCTCGATAATGGCGGTACAAATAAGAAGTGAATAGAAAAATACTAGAACAAAAAATCACACAAACAGTATTGACTATAGTGATCGAGTGTATACAATGCGTAAGCATCAGAGAAAAGGCTACAGAACAAATGAATCATCCCCCCCGGTCTCTCGCTTTGAGAGTGTTCGTCTCGAAATGAGACGGGCAGAAGTGGAGGTTGAGCATTCCCAGGCTCTAAGGTTTGGTTTGATCCGCCTCAGATTCAGAGAATGGAATAATTTGGGCGAGATGAGGCTGGGTAGTTTGGTTTTATGGCAGAAAAAAAGTTGAGGATTTAGGTTTTTGAACGGTTTGGCTTTATTGGGTATGGAAGTTGCTCAATAAGGGATTCATTGAAGCCGAACCGTGTCGTTTAAGTTAGAACGCTCAGCGCGCTTGGATGGCTAGTCGCTAGTTAGGCGAGTTGAGCTGGTTAGTCAGGTTTATTTCGAGAGTAGTTTTTGCGGTTTCGAGTTCTTCAAGGAGGTTGCTGGGATGCTAGTTTTAAGTCGCAAAGAAGGCGAAAAGTTGGTGATTGGGGATAACATCACAATTGTGGTGTCCAAGATATCTGGCAATCGCGTTACTTTGGGGATCGAGGCCCCCAAAGATGTGAAAGTGATTCGTGGTGAGCTCGAGCGCGAAGTAAAACCGAGCGGTGACACACAAATCTTTCATCTGCGGGTGAAAGTTGAAAACGATATGATGGCTTTGCAGCGAGATCACGGCTGACAAGTCTAAGTCGAAAACTGCCTCGGCCGCAGATCCTTCTGCGGCTCGAGGTGCGTTCTCTTGCCGCGACAAAACGGCCGATTTCAGCCGTTTAATGCAATCGATTCAGTTTGTGTTGGCCGAGTATCGCGTTCTTAAGATCGCTGGCTTTGAGAGTACATCTCAAATGGGATTCAATCTAACAGAACGTTCACATCTTCCGAAATAGTTATAGATAGCTACTCAAATCAGTGTCTGAGTGAGAAGGGCTCGCTAGAGAATGATGCTTTGTTTGGTATGTCAATCAAAAGACTCAGGCATCATTAGGGGAAAGGCACTAAGCGTGTGCTGGCGTCGCACATCAGCCCATAATCACTATGCTCTTTCACCGATCAGGTGAGGGATACCCAGGATAAAAAGTCCTCGCCCTGTGAATCGAGCCGTTCAGATTCCGGGAGCACTTGGTCATCCCCGATACCTCAGCTAAAAATCTCGACTTCATGACCACCGGATTCATAGCCTTACCATTGGTGGTTCAATCCGCCGCGGTGTGTCTGCTAGTCATCATCGAGTTCGATTAGAAACGCCGTCAGTGTGTTCGGTGACTAGATCGTATCTTTGTGTAGTCACTGAATACGAGCATGTCGGATGTTTGCAAGTTTACCAAGCTTAGCTGGGAGAAGAACTGTTTTCTTTATCCCTGCCTCTCCATGGGAAATTTCCGCAGCCGCATTTAGCTGATTAAAATATGCGATCACGCTTGCATACGGCCATTCGTAAAAACGTGAGAAGTCGACAAGCGAGAAAACGTAATGTTACCTGCAAAGCAATTCGCGACATCGGAATTAGGTAACCTTGGTCGCTGATGATAGTTCGATCTGTAGATAAGCCCCTGCTCGGACTGCTCGAGATGAAAACTTAAAGGCTGACTTTCAGGATTGCAGTCGACTAAAGCAGGGTTTGTCGGCAAAGGAATATCCGAAACAGTTGCTAGGTTGTTTTGCTTTGATTCAGGCTGAATGGTGTGAGAAAAAAGCCATTCGGACTCATCGATGTGTGCCTCAACAGCTGGAAGATTGATATTCCATAGCTCCTGAGGTCGCAGGGCTAGCGATGACAAATAATGCCAAGCTCGAGCGGCCCGATGAGCAGATAGCTCCCAAGGCACCTCTACATCCTGCCGTCGATACTGCGATATCGCCATCGACCGTAATC
Source organism: Planctomycetota bacterium (assembly GCA_041178745.1). Taxonomy (GTDB): domain Bacteria; phylum Planctomycetota; class Planctomycetia; order Pirellulales; family Pirellulaceae; genus JAFLCP01. Next base: position 22,473 of record JBEGUT010000003.1, read on the forward strand.
CCAAAATGCTCGCCTCTCGTGCCGCAGCTACCGTCCCAGACATCCAAATATCGACACCTAGGTTTCCGCCATGATTGATTCCCGAAAGCACCCAATCAGGCTTCAGTCCCAAATGCAATATGGCTACTCGCACACAATCCGCCGGTAAACCATCTACCCAAAACCATCCCTCTCGAGATTTTCCAAACGCGAGAGGCCGAGTTGTTGTAACTCCATGACCACAGCAACTTTGATGATCCTTCGGAGCAACTACCGTTACTTCGGCATATCGAGATATCGTAGCGGCTAAAGCAGCCAGTCCCTCTGCGGCAATCCCATCATCGTTGGTAATCAAAATATTCATAGTTACTAACACAATCGCCTAAGTAGAACTTTATTCCTACTCTACTCTAGCGATTGTACAAGTCGCCCCAATGAATTGGCCAAATTCTGTAAATGCTCACGGCTTCCTAAGAGATGCCGATGATGCAATAGAAGGGTAAGTCTCGCTGCCTGCGATGCATGGCTGAGATCTCCTACCTTTCGACAACGCTGCTGCGATCGCAGCGCAAAACTTCGAAAGCCATCACCGATCTCCACTCCCAACTCTCTCGCTTTGTTGATCAAGGTATCACGCTTCGCTGCATCGCGTTCCCCATTCGCCTCCCAAAAAAAGCCCAACTTGTAATAGCCGGCAACCGTGGAGCATTTAGACTCTGGCTCTAACAACTTGCCTGTCGAAAGTTCTGACTTTGGGGAAATCTTGAAACCAACTTGTCGAGATAATTGCGTAAGAAAGAATTGTGCCGATTTGTGGCGAGTCTCCGTCCATTCGCACAATGTCGTTAACTGCGGTAAAAGCATCGCAGCTTGTAGATGACTCAAAGCATAGGCATCGTTTCCCCGTTGCGAAGCTACCTTTGCACGCTGCAGCATCAATGGATCCTTGCAGAAAAGAACTCCACCTCTTCCCGCCGTTACCAACTTGCTGCCTCCGAAACTCCAGATTCCCAGATCACCCAGCGCACCAAGCGGTTGCCCCTCAAGCCTGCCACCCATCGCTTGGCATGCATCCTCAATCAAAACCAAACCCCGCCGCTGTGCAAACTCCTTTAACGCTAGCATATCTTGGATCTCGCCGTGCAGATGACTGACGATCAAAGCCTTGGTCTGCGGCGAGCATGCATTTTCCAGCAGATTCAGATCTATCGACCAACTATGTGGGATTGTGTCGACGACCACAGCGCGTCCACCAACTGCCTCAATACAGCGAAAATTTCCAGGATAGTCATAGCCAGCAAGAATCACTTCATCCCCACTTTGAATCGGTATCGCTCTCAGGGCCAACTCAACGGCAATCGACCCAGAGCTACACAGTAGCGGTTCAAGGCCAGTCGCTTGCAATAATTGCGAGCAAAGATTTTCAAGGCATTCACCGGTATAGCTCGCCCACGTCCCATCGCGAAGAATCTTTTCCAGCGAGCTGGTGAACCCAGGTAAATCTTGATCCCAGTTGAAGTTAGGGGGTGATAAAGGCAAACTCACAACATCTCGCTTTAGCTTTCAGTATCTCTCTTCTCATGCGGCACAGATTTAGCTACCATCCCCCAGCACTTCTTTCTAGAAGTGCACATCTTTTTCGAAGCCATCGCCTTTGCTCCGTAGGTCCAAGATGCTCACGCTCTAAAGGACTCTTTGGTATTTAGCAGTCGTTGGCGACTCGAAGAAGAGGTCGTTGGTGAGGTTTGAGCCCAACCACATCGCGTTCCGGTAAACAGCTACCAATCTATCATAAGTTGCTGGGGAATAGGTTTCATGTCGACGGCATGGATGTTAAAGGTAATTTTAACAGGATGGATCATGTTGGCTTCTACAACTGCCTGGGCGCAGGTTGTCCGCCCTGCTTTCCGTATCGAAACCGACCTCTATTTCGAGGATGCAAAGCAACCGACCAAACAAAACCTCACACTATTTTATGAGGGAGTATTCTACGATTTCGCAAGAGATATGCAGGATTCGATCACGGTAATCGATCCCAATGGCAAGCGAATTATCCTTTTAGATCGCAAGCGGAATGTGCAGGCGCGAATTGCCATGGACGAAATTCTGGCAATGGAAAACGAAGCAGAAAAACAGTTAGTCGATTCCGAGCTATCCACGTTAATTCCAAAACCGGAATTGACTAAATTCGATCCTGCGTCAGCCACCCTCACGATCGCCTCTCCAACTCTTGAGTATCAGGCGAAATGCGAAAGACCCAATAATCCAGATATTGCGATTCAGTATGCTGCATTCGCCGATTGGTCGTCGCGATTAAACGCCTTCTACTCTGATCGGCCCATACCACCCTTTGCTCGTCTAGTCCTCAATCGCGAAATCGCGAATCGAGGCTTTGTCCCTGGTGAGATTCGTAGGATCAGTTCAAGCAGAGGAAAGAAAAATGTGGTAACCAGTAAACTTCTT
>JBEGUT010000004.1:0-24711 GCA_041178745.1 Planctomycetota bacterium
CTGGTGATCCCAATATGGGCGATCCCAATGCTGGCCAGATCATTCCTGCACAGCCTATGGAGACGCCACGATGATCAATGAAGTGAGAATCATGGACGGTACTGAAACGCGTCGTTGGTTTCGAACGGGGATCGCTGGCTGGATTGCCGTGGTTTGTTTCCTGGTAGGTGCAACTGGCTGTCAGGTTTTTAAGCCGGAGAAGAAATGGGCTTGGCCGTGGGAAGGCAAAGAGGATAAGCCTCAATTGCCCGATCGCATTCTGCCAATATGGACTGATACGATTCTTCATCAGCCTGGTAAGCCAGGTATTCGAGGTTTTGGTGGGCGAGTCTTTTTTTATGCTGGCGAAGAGACGGAAGCGATCGAGGTTGATGGTGGATTGATTGTTTACGCTTTCGATACGGACAACATGGATCCGCATTCACCTGAGCCTGAGAAGAAATTTGTTTTCACGCCAGATCAATTCAAGAGTCATATGAGCGATGCTCCTATGGGTAAATCCTACAGCGTATGGTTGCCATGGGATGAAGTTGGTGGGGAGAGTCGAAGCTTGACATTGGTTGCGCGGTTTGAAGGTCGAAATGGTGGAGTGGTTCTATCTCAGCCAACGGTGAAATTTCTTCCGGGACTTTCGAAGCCTACGGATTCCGAAAAGCCGAAGACTTTGGCGAAGTCTGGTTCCGTAGGGCAGCAAGATCAAGGCGTAACGTTAGCGACGTTTGTCGATTCACTGCAAGGGAACGCTTCGGATAGTAGCTCAAAAGAAAATGGAAAGCGTCGTGAGACGCAGACGATCAGCTTGCCTCCTAGTTTCTATCGTCACATCCAAGCTCCACCGGGCAGTCCACTAGCGGATCCGTTTCAGGATAAGAAGGAGGCTGAGTCAAAGCAGTCTCTCGATACGCAAAAGCCGATTGATGATTTGCGCGAGAAGGAGAATACTTTGCGCCCTGCGAGTTTGCTGAAGACCGAGAGTGCTCCCGATTTGCAACCGATCAAGCCTGCGGGTGAGGCGATTAACGATCGAGGTACAGGTCCAAGAGTGGAGGCGAATCAAAGCTCTCCGCCAGTTTCCTCGGGTACTGTTTCAAGTGCGGCTACTGAAGGTGAGGCCGAGTCGACTGTGATCGGGTCAACTACGCCCCAGTCGTCGGGCCGAGTCTCTGGTGCCGCTGCTCAGCGATATCCATTCCGGCATATTCCGGGTGTGGTATCGGATGAGGGTGGATCGATGGAAACAGTGATCTCGGGAACACGCCCCAATCGCACCATGCCCATGAAGGGTGGATGGCTTGAGGGATTGAAGCGTACGCCGCGATCTTAGTGGTTGATTCTAGCCCCTCGAGTTGCCACCAGTCGGCGATAACTTCCAAGCCTTTTTCTCGATTTTTTAGAACACACTGTTGCAATTCTATAGAACGTTCATAAATTCTATAGAATCTGTACGGGAGGTTTTATGGGTCCTGCAAAGAGCGATCGAAAAGAAAGTAATCGCGATCACGGATCGTTGCGTGAGCGCGTCGTTCGATCGCTACTGGAAGAAATCGTCCAAGGAAACATTCCTGCGTCCGCACGATTGGTCACGCAAGATTTGGAGAAGCGGTTTAAGACCAGTGCCACTCCCATCCGAGAGGCTTTAGCGGAATTGGCAGGTATGGGCGTTATCGAACTCCTCCCAAATCGAGGTGCCACGGTCAAGCAGTTCACGCTCCGAGAGGTGCGCGAATTGAGTCAGGTTCGTCGCGCACTGGAATGCGAAGCGGTGCGACTGGCTGTAGGCCGAGTTGATATAGAAGAGCTAAAGAAATTGCAGAACGAATTGGAAGCGCTAACGGACAAACAATCAGAGTCCCGGCAGTTCGTGAAGCGAGCTCGCGAACTGGATAGCCGGCTACATGACTTGATCGCCCAGTCAAGCAACAATCGCTTTCTAATTCGCGAACTCGATCGCTTCAGCGTGCTGTTTCGCTGCTTCCGCGATGCCTCTTGGGAAAAAGCCTCGAAGAAAATCGAAAAAGAGCGACTCATCGAGGAAGCGCAAGAACATCAAAAAATTGTCGAAGCTCTTTTGGCCGGTAATCGAAAATTGGCCGTACAAGCGATGCGGATGCACATTCAGTCGACGCTGGGGTATTGGAAGGTGAGTGTTGGGGGAGGAGCTAGAGGCTAGAGGCTAGAAGCTAGAGGCGAGAAGATAGAGGCGAGAAGATAGAGGCGAGAAGATAGAGGCGAGAAGATAAGGCGCGGGTTGAATATTTATTTTTTGGGGAAGAGAGAAATGACCAACAAAATGTTGCAGGCTGTGTTGACGGATGATGATTTGAAAAAATTAGATCGCGATTTACGCTTTCATCCGGCAACGAATGAAAATCCAAAGGTGCTGACGAAGGCGCAAGTCGAAGGCTTCAACAAGGATGGGTATGTAGCTCCCTTAAATATCTATTCGACCAGTGAGATCACTGCAATTCGCGAGTATTTTGACGCGTTGCTGCAGCGTGTGGTCGCCGCCGGTGGTAATAGCTATTCGATCAGTTCGGCTCATCTAACCTACGGTCCAGTCTACGATATTTTAACCAACCCCAAGATCGTTGATTATGTCGCAGACATTCTCGGCGATGACGTGATCGCTTGGGGCTCTCACTTTTTTTGCAAGATGCCTCGCGATGGTAAGGCGGTTGCATGGCATCAAGATGCTAGTTACTGGCCGCTATCGCCATCGAAAGCGTTGACAGTTTGGTTAGCGATTGATGACGCTGATCAAGAAAATGCATGTATGAAATTTATCGCTGGTTCACATCACAAAGGACACTTAACCTACCGACCAAGTGATGCGGCGGAGCATAATGTTCTCAATCAGTCAATTGACAACGCAGAGCAGTATGGTGAAGTTGTCTTGGACGAACTCAAGGCGGGTCAGGCTTCGATGCACAGCGATTTATTGTTGCATGGATCTGAGGCAAACCAATCGGACCGACGTCGTTGCGGTTTAACGCTTCGTTACTGTTCGGCTGAGGTTCGCGCCAGTTTAGAGTGGCAACGCAAGGGTGTGCATGTGCGTGGTACCGATTCATCGGGACACTGGAGCAACAATGCACGGCCGCAAGGTTAAGATGGAAGTTGCAAGTGTGTTTCGGAGTTGACTTAGTAGCGTTTTGGCTTTGAGCTACCTGTAGGGTGTATTGCTGAGTAGTGCTTGGTGATGGGCGTTACTGGCTCACTTCTGATACCGGAGACGCAGGGCATTGGCGACTACCGACAAGCTGCTCGCAGCCATCGCTGCGGCTGCGAGCATTGGGCTCAGCAACCAACCGGTCCAAGGGTAGAGAAGTCCTGCGGCGATCGGTAAGGCGAGTAGGTTATAGAGCAAGCCGAGCATGAGGTTTTGTCGGATATTGCTTACCACTTGGCGACTGAGCCGAATGGCGGCGAGTGTTCGCTTGATATCTCCTTCCAGCAAGCTGATGTCGCTGGCTTGATTCGCGAGATCCGTACCTGTGGCTAAAGAGATGCCCACATCGGCTGCGGCAAGAGCGGGAGCGTCATTGACTCCATCTCCCATCATTGCGACTTTGTGATGTGATGACTTGAGCTGTAAAATTCTGGCTTTCTTTTCGTCAGGTGTCACTTCACCTCGAAAATTCGTTATGCCAACTTGCGCAGCGATCTCTTGGACAGCTTCCTTGGCATCACCGCTGAGCAATTCCAATTGTAGGCCTAGCTTACTGAGTGCGGCGATCGTTTCCGATGCCTTTGAACGCGGCTGATCCGCAAGAAGGCAGCGAGCAACGATTTCGTGATCGACGCTGACCAGCACAACACTCGAAGCCTTAGGATGTTTCTCGGAAGTTGGCCAATTTGGATCTTTTTTCGAAGTGGTCTTTTCCAGGATCCACTGCGGTTTGCCGACCGCGATCGTTTTTTCGGCTACGATGCCCTGCGTACCGCAGCCCGCTACGACTTCGACATCTTTCGGGGTGAGCAGTTCTACTTTTTCTTCGCGGGCCCAATGAACGATGGCTTGCGCGAGTGGGTGTTCGCTGGCCTGTTCCAGTGAAGCGGTTAGCTGAAGGATGCTGAAGCGTTTGTCCGTTTTGAACGGATCTTGTGATTCAGTTAGCTGCCAAGCTACCACTTGCGGTTTCCCTTCTGTGATGGTGCCGGTTTTATCCATGACCAGGGTGTCAATTTCCGTTAGTTTCTGAAAGACTTTGGCATCGCGTACGAGGAAACCCTCGCGCGCTGCGCGACCCACGCCGACGATGATGCTCATCGGAGTTGCCAAGCCAAGGGCACAAGGACAAGCGATGACGAGTACGGAGAGGCCTGCCAGAAACGCATAAGTACCTCGAGGTTCCGGGCCGAATATCCACCAGGCACTTGCAGCAAGACAAGCGATCAGGATCACTGCTGGTACAAAATACGTTGTAACGCGATCAACCAAATCCTGAATCGGTGCTCGGCTGCGCTGTGCTTGTGCAACCGATTGAATGATACGGGATAGTGTGCTCGCCTTACCGGAGGAAGTGACGCGGACATGAATGACCGAGGCATGATTGATGGTGCCGGCGATGACGCGATCGCCAGGAAATTTCGCGACGGTTTTGGATTCACCGGTAAGCAGCGATTCATCGAGATCCGCATTTCCTTTTTCGAGAATTCCATCGGCGGGGACTGTTTCACCCGGTTTGACCAGAGCGAGATCCCCTTGCACCAACTCGAGCGGCGGGATGTCGACGATCGATTCTCGGTCAATTCTGTGCGCAACTTTGGGAAGCATTGATACCAGCTTTTCGAGATCGGAGTTGGTTTTCTTGCGAGCGGTTCCTTCGAGCCATTGACCGAGCAGAACCAAGGCAACGATCACCGCGGCTGATTCGAAGTAGATCGGTGCATGTTGGTGAGAGTGGAGTTGCGGTGGTAGCCAGTGAGGAAATAGCAAGGCGATCAGGCTAAGAAGATAGGCAGACCATGTTCCTAATCCGATCAGCGTGAACATGTTGGCGGATCCCTGACGAATGGCACCAAAGCCGCTTTGCCAATAAGGCCACGCGATGATCAAGATCGGTGTGGTCAGCAGGGCCTGCACAACGGCTAAGGTTCGTATCGATAGCCATCGCTCAAGGGGAATACCGATCATGGGAAGCATCGCTAAAAGCGAGACGATACCGGCGAGCGTGCAAGCAACGATGACTTTACGACGAAGGTTGAGTTCGCTTCTTTCAGCTGCTTCATCGAGGGAAGCATCGACGAAATTGGGATTGCGTTCCAAAGCCATACCACAAATTTTGCAGTAACCAGGTGAATCGCTTTCCTGGCCTGGACACATGGGACAGAAGTAGGCTTTATCATCAGACGGGATCACCGCTTCGGAACTGGAGTGGCCTCCACCGCAGCACGATTTTGTTGGTGCGGTCACGGTAGGCAAGGTGGTTGAGGAGGGGTTGTTAGAGTTTGTTTTTTTGGAAGGTATGCCGAGCGAGACGACTTGGATCGGTTCGTTTGCGGAGGTGCGTGTTGATGGAGAAGCAAGAAATCTATCGCGGCAATGAACGCAACAGAAATAAAATCGTTTTCCTTCCTTCTCAGCAGAGATCGCTTTTTGTGGATCGACTTTCATTCCACAGATCGGATCAATCGCAAGCGAGGGAGTATCTGCCATGGTAATGCAACATTCGAGCAATGAAAGGAAAAATAGATAAAGCGCGAGATACTGTTCGCTGAGATCTTTGAGATTCAGGTCACTACGTTCATTGTATCAGGGCCTGGGAGAGAGGAGGGAATGAATTACATGCGGGCTAGGGTTAGAAAGAATCCACCGGCGCGAAAATTGCCAAGCAAATAGGGCTTTGGAAGATAGTTTGCACTGCGTATGTCAAGGAATCTCAATTGTTGGATTCGCAAGCCCGCATGCCGAAGATCGCTTTTTAGTTCACGGATCGAGAAGCTGTGTAGGAACATGGTCGGTAGGCCGCGGTAGTTGTAGATTCGGTCTCCCCATTCCCAGTTCTTGTCATAGAGGCTTCGCAAATAGGAGCGTATTAGCCAGTTGATACCGCCTGGGTCGCGAAGTGAAGACCAGCGGTTGTGGACGTGCAGTAAAAATCGACCATTCGTCTTTAGGGTACGGTGAACATGGCCCAGCATCCCACGACGATGTTGCCGGCCACGGATCATACCATAGCTGCTGAAGAGACAGATTGCTGTATCGATGGTTTGATCGCGAAGAGCCTCAAGATGAACGAGGTTCATTCTTAGCTGAGCAGATGCGTTCGGCAAAGCTTGTAGTTTGGTTGCTGCTTGCTCTAACATATTTTGGCTCATGTCGATGGCCAGAAGTCGAGCGTTGGGTAGTGCGATAGAAGCGAGTGCTCGCGCGGTACCGCAGCCTAAGTCGGCGATCAACGGCGATGAAGTCGCCGCAGCTTCGTGCAGGCCTTGCTTTTTTAGTTCTTCGTTGACCCAGGCGACATCGAGTTCCAGCAGAGGGTGGTCTCGAAAGTAGTCGTCATATTCGGTGGCAATGGTTTCCAGGCCAAAGTAATCCCAGGTTCCCCGGCTGACGCCATCGGGCAATTGCCATTCCGGGCGATCGTGATCAAGCACTGATTTAACTCCGGGAAGGAAAGGCAAACTGAGGGATTTTGATGGAAAGGCGTTCCTGGGAGATTCTCAACGATTTCGCTATGTTGGCAGCAAGTCGATACCGGTTGGTGCGTTACGTCAGTTCACTGCCGTGCAGTCCGGTGGCTGTCGGCGAATAGAGTCCATAATTCGCAGAGCGTATCCCAGCGTAAATCCCTGCTTTCTGCAACTGTCGTGGGCAAGTCCAACCAGCAAAATATCGATATTTTTGATGGAGCCAAGCCAATCGAGGGATCGTTGCCGGTTCGGCCTATCCCAAGTATAATCGTCGGCCAAATAGTGGGCAGAACCTTGGGTTAAAAACTGATGTTTAGGGAGTGGATTTCGCGTGACTATTCGTATCGCAATTAATGGTTTTGGTCGTATCGGTCGTTTGACGTTCCGAAATTTGATCGCTCGCTCGAAGGAATTCGAAGTGGTCGCCGTCAACGATTTGACAGATAACAAGATGCTGGCAACATTATTGAAGTACGACAGCATCCATGGTCGCTTTGATGCAGAAGTTGGTCACGATGACAATCACTTGATCGTCAACGGCAAGAAGATTTTGGCAATCGCCGAAAAAGATCCTTACAAGTTGCCTTGGGGCGATAACAAAGTTGACATTGTGATTGAAAGCACCGGTATTTTCACCGGCCGCTCGAAGGATGGAAAGCCTGGTTACGACACGCACCTCGCCGCTGGTGCCAAGCGAGTTGTCTTGAGCGCTCCAGCGAAAGATGGAGCTGACTTAACTTGCGTGATCGGTGTCAACGATGACAAGTTAACCAAAGATATGAAGTGCATTTCCAATGCGAGTTGCACTACCAACTGCTTGGCTCCTGTGGCTAAAGTATTGCACGAGACCTTTGGTATCGAAAGTGGTTTGATGACCACCGTACATGCCTACACGAACGACCAACGCGTGCAGGATCTTCCTCACAGTGACCCATACCGTGCTCGCGCTGCAGCTTTGAACATCATCCCAACCACCACTGGTGCAGCATCAGCCGTAGGTTTGGTGATCCCAGCCCTCAAGGGTAAGTTGACTGGTATCGCGATGCGAGTTCCAGTAGCGACTGGTAGCGTTGTCGACTTGACCGCAAACCTGAGCAAGGAAGCGACCAAGGAGGAGATCAATGCGGCAATGAAGGCTGCTGCCCATGGTCCTCTCAAGGGTATCCTTTGTTACACCGAAGATCCGATCGTTTCTTCGGACATTATCGACGATCCGCATAGCTCGATCTTCGCAGCCGACTTCACCGAAGTTCTCGGTGGTAAGAGTAAGCTAGCGAAGGTAATCAGCTGGTACGATAACGAATGGGGATACAGCTGCCGTACCGCAGACCTCTGCTCGTTGTTGAGCAAGTTCCTGTAAGCTTAATTTAATTTGACGATTCGAAGCGAAAGGGCAGCCCCTAAGGCTGCCCTTTTTTATATGTGCATGCGAGCGATTCTAAGGGGTTGGTTGATCGAAATCCTTCATCATGCTAGTCATACAGTAAGGCGTCTCTGGGGCCACTGTGGGTTAGGCAGCGCCGCCAATGAGCTCAAGTTGACAAGTTCTTTTCGAGCCGTTCAATCGCCCGCGAAGCGGCTTCTGCTTCTTCTTGATGTCTCGCTCTGTGGAGCGATTCCTTGTAAGCGCTTTTAGCTCGATTTAAACGTCCTGAAGCTTCGTAGTGGTAGCCGATTTGCATCCAAGGGCTATCGTGAAGTGAGATCAGGCATTGAGCGAGTCTCTGGTGTCGTCGCTGAATCCTGGCGGCAGGCATCGTATCGAGTATGATCGGGCGAAGAGCGTCATCGGACAAACAAACATCCAAGCCTTCGGCACTTTCATTGGTCACGATCCAGCGTGTACGTTCCAGTTCCTCTTGTGCAGCGAGCAGTTCGTCGGGCGATACCTTCAGTAGTCGTTCAAGGGTAATCAGTTTCAAAGGCTCTAGGGAACAGGCGAGAAATTGGGTGAATTTTCTAGCGGTTTTACTGATCGGCTCCATCCGCAGAAATTTTAATCGCTGATTTGTGGAGAGATGTTCGTCACCTTCTGTAAGTTCCAGGTTGATGCTGCTGGAAATTACATAATGCGCGATGTGCTGCATTCTTCCCGGATTGCCGTTAGAAGCACTGAGAATGTCCGACAGTTGCTTATCGGTCCAGGTTTGGAAATTACCAAAAAGCTCAAAGAGCAATCGTTTCATGTCCCCTGCAGGCAAACGTGCAATTGCGAGGGGCTGCATCGAGGTAACCGATTGAGCGAATGCGATTTCATCAGGTGGCTTGTCGATTTGTAGGTTGGAACCGAGCGATCGTGTGGCAATGCTCCACGTACTGATTATTTTTCCACGGAATTGTGGGGTGAGAATACTGTTGAGAATAAAGGAACGGCTTTGCTCGTCGGACCATTGCAAGTTATCGATGGCGAGGAGAAGGCTCTTGCGTTGACTTAGTTGTGTTAAAAGTGAAGCAACTAGCGAGAGCGTCTCCTCGAAAGAGTATACAACATCCGAAGCCTCTTCATTTTTTGAGCAGAGATCAACAAGTTCAGGAAAGTGAGGTTGCAGCGAAAGAGCATGAACCGGGAGAAGGTCATGCCAAAGCTCTTTTTCCTGAAGCCGTAATTGATCGGCCAGATAATGTGTTAGCTGGTGAATGGTACGATAAGGGGTTTGGTCTTGTTTAAAGCAACAAATACGAATCTGGAGCAATCCATGGTCTTGAATTAGTGATCCACAGCAATGGTCAAGAACTGCGGTGGTTCCAATCCCTGGGTCACCGTAAAGCAAAATCATTTGCTTCGAGTTATCTGCTGCCAAGAATTCATTAAGCGATGCGAGTATTGGGCCACGGCCAATTGGAGCACTTAAGAGATCGTTTGAAGGATCTAGTGGAACCCCCATGGCCTGAGCTATGGCGATCCCTGAGGGGCGTAGCGTGGGAGTGGTGTGTAGCAGACTTTGACAAAGTAGTTTTAAATCCTCTGGGCAATTCGGAGCCAAACGCAACAACTGTTCGCCGATGGAGTCAGAATCCGAACGATCGTCTTTTTCGCCGAATTTGGGAAACTCTCCGGTAATCAATTCAAAAAGCGTCACACCGAGACTGTACCAATCGCTAGCAGGAGTCGCTCTCTGCTTGGCAATGATTTCAGGGGGCATGTAGCAGAGCGTTCCAACAACTTCACCGTTGTCAAAGGGTTGAAGAGTTGTTTTGGGGTTACTCCAGTTTTGTGCCAAGCTGCAATCAAGCAATACGACATCTTTTGGAGATCGCAGCAGGACGTTGCTTGGCTTAATATCGCGATGGACAATCTTCTGTTGGTGAAGATGATGCAGAACGCTGATTAACTGCCGAGTGAAATAGCGAAGTCGATCAAAGAAATCGGTTGTCTGTCGATTCTCGGTAGCCCAGCGGCCAATATTGGAACCCGTTATCAGTTCCATGGAGAAGTATCGTATTCCATCTTCGCTAAAAGCATCAAACAGTCGAATTAGATGTCGATGTCGAACCTGTGCGAGAGTACGAAACTCCTGGTTGAACTGATAGATACTCCAAGCATCATCATTGCGAATCACTTTGATGGCAACCAGTGTTCCTCGCCGCATATCGAGTGCTCGAAAAACGTTTCCCATACCGCCAGAGTCGACAAACGACAGCAGGTAGTAGCGTCCCAAGATATGGGGTAGTGTCCATGCTCCTCCTTTAGCTTCGGTCCGCCCAGCGATGGTTGTATCGCCGGGATTGGGGCGACTCTTGTCGTTGTAAAAAGTTGAAGCATGTCGCTGTAAGCTTGATTCGATTCGCTTTAGTAGTCCAATAATCGCATCTGTGTGCTCAGGGAATAGGTCGCAGTAATGACTTATGGGACGATACTGGCTACCTTTAGATAAGAGCGTAAATTCGAATACGATCAGCTGTGAAAGTAGTTCCCAGCGATCGCGCAGTTGAGGAAAACGAAGAAGGTAAAGCTCAAGTCGAGGAGCGACACGATCGTCGTCTTCATCGTCCTCATCGGTGATAATGGTCCTGGGATCGGGAGTGGCATGCAATGTGGGACGACTCGATCGAGAGATCCCTAACTCCATGTCGATCAGAATCAGCCTAATCAGCAAATCATCTCGGTCTGCTTCTGGATGCTGAACTAGTAATTTAGGAATGGAGAGCGTGCTAGCTGGAGTCCAATTCGCTCGGTAGTTCTGCTCGGTCGGAAGCATAGGCTGCCCTAGTATGGCGTTTTAGTATTGCTATTCCGCGTTTCCGGGATTGAATCTAAAGCGAAGAAGGTTAGTGCTTGACGATTCTTGACTCCACAAAACTAAACATCTCATTAAAAATGGTACGGAGGTATCTATCCACAAACGCTACATTTTTAAGTAGGCTTCGGAAGTCATTCTTAAATTATAAGAGTTCCTGGCCCGAGATCAAAAAAACAGTTGATATCCAGAGCTGTTTTATTCACTTTCCGCCTGAAAGTGAACGACGAATTGTCCACGAAGTATATCGATCGTGCTGTTGGTGGGCCATTTCATGATTTGAGCCAGCCAGCGAGCTAGGCCTTCAGCCTCTGGTTCGGTCATAAGGCTAAGGTCTTGCATGATGATGGTGATCTGCGGTTGCGTTTCGTGAAGAATGCATTCAGCCACAGCCACATTGCGATAAAGATTCTCGTCAAAACGCTTTGCTTCGAAGTCTTCTTCAGCGAGAGACCGGACGATAAGGCGGTAAGTGATTTCGGATTCGCCGGAGCGTGAGATTCGCATTTTTCGCGCTTCCGGTTCGATCGGGGGATCGGGAATATCAATCCGCCGCAGCACGGTGCAGCCTGCAAGGTTTGAATTAAGTTGCGATTTCATGATACGAGCCATCTGCTCGACCACGTAAGAAAGCATCTCTTCCGAATGTGAAACGGAGTCGTCGACGACAAACAGCGAAGCATCCTGTTGCTGATCTTCAACTTGATGAGCGCAAAATCTGGCAAACGGCGCTTGTGCCCCTTCCCAGATCAAATCAGCTTGGAACCCAAGATCATGCAAGGTGTGTACGTTGACGGAAAAATCTTTTAACTGCGACATCAATAGGGCTCTTGATAATCAAAATTGGATTGCTTTTTCGTAATGTCGATCGAAGCATCGCGAGGGGCTGATTTCTAGGCCATTCGATTCCCAGTTGTATTGATCTACATCAGGTCATAAAAGTCGATAGCTTTGAAAGTTGTTTTATGGCCGTGCGGCGATACAAACAGCGGGTGAGAACTAACATAAGATAACAACAAAACCTTACCTATGTTCCGGTAATAACTATTAGTCGGAAAAAAACGACAGGATCTCTGGGGATCTGCTCAGCAAAAGATCCAATCTCGATCCTAGCGTAGTACGATGAAGATAATAAGAAAAGCGGCTGTGTATGAACCAAGCGGATATCTGGCGGTGGAAGCAAATCGTAGAGAGCAGCAACGAATTCTCATTACCGGCGGATGCGGATTTATCGGGTCTGCATTGGTTCGCTGGCTATTTAGAAATACAGCGCATGAATTGATGATTCTCGATAAGCTTACCTATGCTGCTTATCCCGGCGCGATCGAAGAAGCTCAGATAAGCGATCGTGTCAAAGTTACTAAAGCAGATGTTGGTGATACGGATTTCGCTGCAGAGGTGCTGGAAGCATTCCGGCCGCAAGTGATTCTTCACCTCGCGGCAGAAACTCACGTCGATCGCTCGATCGATGATCCTTTGCGATTTGTAGAGGCTAATGTTCTGAGTACGGCGAGATTTCTCGAGGTTGTTCGGCGATACTGGCAACGGCATGGATCGCGTGAAAGTGCATTTCGATTCGTACAGGTATCGACAGATGAAGTGTATGGCGCACTGGGTAGCGAGGGTTCTTTCCTGGAAAGTTCTCCCTATCTACCGAACTCTCCTTATGCAGCCAGCAAAGCGAGTGCGGATCATTTAGTTCGCGCTTGGTGGAAGACTTACGGCTTGCCTGTGATCTTAACCCATTGCTGTAACAATTATGGCCCGTATCAATTCCCGGAAAAGTTGATTCCGCTGATGATCTGGAAAGGCATAAAGGGAGAAGAATTGCCGGTCTATGGAAGTGGCCTGCAAATGCGCGAATGGTTGTATGTCGATGACAGCGCCGAAGCCTTAGCGAGAATCGCTATGGATGGAGAGGTTGGAGCGATTTATCATGTGAGCAGCCATCGGTCGTTGAGCAACTTGGAACTGGTCGCGATGCTAGCCGCTCAGTTGGAGCAGGTGCTACCTGGATGTACCAAAGGGTCGATCCAAGCGCGAATCGTTCACGTAGCGGATCGACCAGGACATGATTTCAGATATGCGATGGCAAGCACTCGGATCACGGAGCAATTAGGCTGGAATCCGAAGGTAACAATTCAAGATGGGCTGAAAAAAACGATCCATTGGTACTGTGAGCACATAGACTTTTATCAGCATTGCCGCTTGCTCGGATATAATGCTGAGAGATTGGGATTTCATGCAGCAAGTGAGAACTCCTAAATTCCGCCGAAAGGTAGATTATGTCTGATTGGGGATTGGTGCGCATTACGGCTGTGAGTCCCGTAGTTACAGTGGGCGATCCGGCTGCGAACGCAAAAGAGATTGTGCTTGCGATCGAGCAACATGCCGAGAGTCAAGTGATTCTCTTTCCTGAGCTTTGCTTGACCGGTTACACCTGCGCGGATTTGTTTGCGCAGCAGACATTGCTTGACGCAGCCATTGAAGCCTTAGTTCAGGTTGCAGAAGCGACTAGTCAGTCAGAGTGTTTGGTCATTGTTGGTTTACCGCTGGCGATTGAAGGTCGGTTGTATAATACGGCAGCCTGTTTGCAGCGAGGAAAGATATTGGGCATTCTGCCGAAGCAGTATTTACCAAACTACCAAGAGTTTTACGAAGCTCGATGGTTTCAAGCAGCTAATGGCGAAGAGCCTTCTCAGATCGATCTACCGGGCCATCTGTCGATTCCTTTCGGAATCGATTGGCTGCTGCAATCGGGGCAAGCGGTAATTGGTATTGAGATTTGCGAAGACCTATGGATGCCGGTGCCTCCGAGTTCGCTGCAGGCACTCGCCGGAGCAAACATTTTACTGAATCTGTCTGCGAGCAACGAAACGATCGGCAAGGCAGAGTGGCGTAGGCATTTGGTAACGAGTCAGTCGGGGCGATGTTTGGCGGGCTATGTCTACAGCAGTGCGGGACCTACCGAGTCGACGACCGATCTCGTGTTCAGTGGACATTGTTTGGTGGCTGAATGCGGTAGCTTGCTTGCCGAATCAGCACGGGTCGGCGACGGAACTCCACTGCCATTGCAAGGTTCGCATGCTACATGCGATATCGATTGTGAGAAGATTCTGCATGATCGACGTATTCAGGGAACCTTTCATCAAAGCCGCACGGAATCGCTGCAGCCCAAGCGGCGAATCCTGTTTAAACTAAAGTCTCATCCGGCAGAGATCAAGCGTTCGGTGAATGCTCATCCATTCGTACCTAAAGATGAGCGAACATTGAAAGCGCGTTGCGAAGAGGTGTTTGGTATCCAATGCGCGGCTTTAGCTAAACGTATTCGGCAATTGCCACCTCAAACCTTGCTGCAGATCGGTGTTTCAGGAGGACTCGACAGCACGCTCGCTTTGCTTGTCGCTTGTAAAACGATGCAGCAGATCAAACAACCGATGGATCGAATCCAGGGTTGGACGATGCCCGGTTTCGGGACAACCGACAAAACGCTTCTAAATGCTAAGCGGCTCATGAAGTTGCTGGGAATCAAGTCGCGCGAGCAGGATATTCGTGAGCTTTCCATAGCAACCTTCGCCGCTTTGGGGCATAAACCGTTTGGACTGAATATTGCTGGACGAAGCGTGGATGAGATTCAGGGAGACTTACAGCGACTCGCCGATAAAGATCGTAACGATTTAGTTTTCGAAAATGTTCAAGCAAGATTGCGAACTCTGGTTTTAATGTCGGGAGGATTCGTGCTCGGGACAGGTGATCTTTCGGAAGGTGCATTGGGTTGGTCGACCTATAACGGCGACCACATGTCGATGTACAACGTAAACGCATCGATTCCTAAAACCCTAGTTCGGTTCCTGATCGAGTACGTTGCTGAAAAGCAGTTCGATGGAGAAATCCGCGATGTGCTGCGGAGTATTTCTGCCACTCCTATCTCGCCCGAACTGCTGCCACCTTCGGCCAGTGGTGAGATTCAACAGTCAACGGAAGCGGTGTTGGGGCCGTACGAATTGCATGACTTCTTTTTGTATCATGTAATCCGTCATGGATTTACTCCGCAAAAGATCGTCGCCCTAGCACAGCAGGCGAAGTTCAGTCGAAGCTATTCACGAGCCGAGATGATCGACTCGTTGAAGACTTTCTACAGGCGTTTCTTTCAGAATCAGTTCAAGCGAAGCTGCGTGCCTGATGGGCCCAAGGTTGGCAGTGTCAGTTTATCACCTCGCGGCGATTGGCGAATGCCGAGCGACGCTAGCGCCGCTGCCTGGATCGGCGAAGTGGAAAAGATGTAGCTTCGTACAAAAGGGAGAGAGTCATCAGAGAGTGACAAATCCGTCGAGCGATTAAAGAACACTTGATCTTTATTTCACTTCGGTCGCAACCATTTTGTAAATAGCATAGTGACCACCGTCGGGGTACTTGTAGGATTCGCTATCGATGGTAAAGGTACCGCGAACAGCGACGGGGCGCGTGGTGAAGTTGGCGGACTTACCATCAGCCATTTCGATCATGATGCAATCGTACAGAGCTGCGCCTGGTCCAAAGCAGCACTCTTGATTGTCGCGAACAAGTACAAATTTTTTGATTCCAGTTTGTTGGAATACGGATGCGGGAAGAATGTAGCCGCGGATGCGGACGGTTTTCTTATTGAGCTTTTCAATTTCTTCAGTCAACATTTTTCGGTCGAACTTTCCATCCTTTTCGATACCGAA
This sequence comes from Planctomycetota bacterium, assembly GCA_041178745.1. GTDB lineage: Bacteria > Planctomycetota > Planctomycetia > Pirellulales > Pirellulaceae > JAFLCP01. The sequence goes on from JBEGUT010000004.1 coordinate 15,584, forward strand.
CTTGATATCGTCGAACGTGATATCCCCTTTCGATTTGGCGGCGGTTCGAGCGCTGCGGTCGTCGACCGGTGTCGCTGGTGGAGTGCGAGCTTGTCCTCGAGTTTCCGCGGCGCGATCAGTCGACTTGGAATCGGAAGCAGCCTTATCTACTGCTGGATCACGCTTTGCGGCAGATGGTGTTTCTTCCGCTTTCTTTTCCTGCTCTTGAGCAACCAATGGACTCAGTTGCAACAGCAGAAGTGCTACCCAGATCAAGCCTTTGGTTCCCATGACAAAGGCGAGGTAGCTTTTTGTCAAAGCAGCGTTTGCAGGAGCGATCATGGTATTTCCGTAGGTGCGAGGCGGGCAACGTTTCGACTGGTTTACTGGAGATAGTCAGCTTTCAGCTGATAATAAACTCCGTTGAGTTCTTTGATGGGCTTGAGTTGCGTATCTACTTTGAGCGTACCTGCAAGTTTGAGTTTCTTATAAGAGCTGCGAACGGTCTTGTTGCCTGTTAAGGTGACTTCAATCATGTGGGTTAGCGGAGGTTGGCCACCAAAACAGCATGTCCCCAAGTCAGGGACGAGAACGAATTTCTTTGCCTGAGGTGCGCTAAGCGAAGAGGGGTGAATGTAGCCCTTGATGAAGATCTGTTTGCCATCGAGCTGGAGAGCATCTTCGGGCGGATAATCGGGTTGATTGGGTTTGTTCGTTAGGGAGCTGAATGCAATACGCTGATACCCCTCAGGTACTTCCGTCAAATACGTGTAGGTATGGAAGGCTGTTGTTGCAGAGAGGATTAAGAGGCTGCCAACCAGACCGGCACGAGCGATTCCAAGCCCGGTGAGTTCTTGCGGATACTTGCGAATATTCATGATCGCAGTAATCGCAGAAACAACTCCAAAAACAAGTAGGATCGCTAGGCCCACCCACAGAAACGAAAGCATTCCTGCGATCGCCAAGACAAGCGATAGAACAGCAGCACGGCTAATGGTTCGATAAGGAATGTCTTCGCCGGTTTCCTTCCATGAATTCGGCTGTCCCGATTGATCCGGAAAGGTTGCTGTCGACATTTGCTGATCACTCATTTGCAGGAAATAGATTAGGAGGAACGCCGAGTTTTAAGGCCGGAAATAGTGAGCCACATGGTAAGCCAAAGAGTGATTCCAGCCATCGCCGTTACGCTTGCCGCAGTTATTGGGGTCATGCTGGAGGGGCGGGCAGAGGAATATGGCAGGTAACCGAAGCGAGCCGCCAGTTGTTCTGGGGTCAGGCGTCGAATGCTGTCGGCCGTTGCGGTGCGGTTGCCAGTAACAGCTTGAGCGTAAATCGCATCGCGAGAATCGTCTAACTTCAGCTGCTTCATTTTGCGGTTATCGAAACGAGATGATTCGGCTTTATCTGGCGTTGAGGTGGAGGGGTTAGGCATTGGGAAAAAGGTCGCTGCGCGCTTTGCAGCTACTGGATCGATCTTTTCGAGTTCAGCCAATTTTTCCTTAGCCGCAGGTAGCGGGCAGCTTCGCAAATAATTGATCACTGGGACACGAACCCAACTGGTGTTCTCATCGGACTTTTTAAATAGTTCCACCAAGCGATCGATCTGCGACCAATCTTCCCAACGAGCTAAGTCGGGAATAACTAGGTCAGCCAACTCTGGTCGATCAAGTACATAGTGCATCGATTCGACGACGCGACTGCGGTCGATCACACCACCATCAGTACCGTGGAATCGCAAGGCCATGATGGCAGCATAAACATCAGCGAATTCGCATTTTTTGTTTTTCAGGAATAGCTCTTCGACAAGACCTAGGCCATCCACGCCCTTGAGCGTCAAATAGCAACCGATCATCGCATCCATACCGGTTCGCTTCGCTGGGTCGCTGCTTCGCATTAATTCTTCCAGTAGCGAGGTGTCTTCTTTGTTGCCGCAGACACCCAGCAACGTTAAGTAGAGCCGTTTGCGATCTGGAGACAGCTCGGTGTTGGAAATCCAATCGAGCAACTTTTCACGGCTCATGAAGGGCTTGAGTTTCTTCACTTCTTCATAAGAGGCGTTGGCAAATTCATCGTACGAATCGCGGGCAAGTACACTGTCGCTATCTTCGAAATACTGTTGAAAGAATTTTAGTCGCTCTGTCATATCGGCTGGCAGGGCAAGCATTTCGCGGATGTACTTCTGGGCTCGTTCGCTTACGGGCAAAGGAGAGGACCACATTAGTTCCGGTGGATCAACGCCAAGCAACAAGAATCGCGTATCCGCTGTGCTCTTACCGAAGTAAGGAGCTGAGACCACTTGGCCGATCTTTAGAAGCTCATTCCCCTTGATGATTTCCACGATTTGGAACCGGGCGATTCCTTCCTCGGCCGGGGTCTTGCCATCGTCTGGAACAAGTTTTCCGATCGCTGCTCCATCCATTGCTTCGATCTCTTGGCGAAGCGTTTGGGAGACTGCCGCGCAAAACGGGCATGCCGCTTGAAGCATCGTGGAACTGAGGCAAAGCATTGCCAGAACGAAGGAGAAAAAGTTCTTACGGTGCATAAGTCGCCCCCCTAAACATTGGGTTTTCAAGGGCGGAATGATCCCGAAAGCCGGCAAGGCAGGCATAATCGGCCAAAATTCCGCGATCCGTACCATAGTGTACGCCATGTTGAGGCGTTTTGGCCAGTCGTTTTGGAATTCCTTGCCCAGGCATTGCTCACGGTTTTGCCAGGAAAAACCGATTCAACCGCGAAAAGTCGCTGTTTTGGAAACCCTCTACCTTTGGTCGCCCCGGAAAGTGGCTGTAACCGGTAAAGTCTAGCCCACGCGAAGATAGTCGAGGGAGTTGGACCCCTGGGCCTCGGGTGGGTTTTCCAAGCCTTCGGTGATGACGTGGAGGAAGTCAGCCGTTCTCAAGCATTGAGGTTTTTCGACACATCGGTTCGATACGCAGAGAACGCAGGGATCAAACCGGCGAGAATCGCTAGCACGATAATGCCCGGAATGAGCGTCCACTCCCATGAATTGATTGTGAAGAAGCCAACTTGGATTCCTGTCTGTTCTTCGACCCAGGGGCTCGCAATCGCGCCGATAGCGTGTCCGAGTACCCAGCCGATGAAAGCGCCTCCGAGCGCGATCAAGACAGATTCAGCGAGAATGATTGCCAGCACGATATCGCGTCGCGCTCCAAGTGCTCGCATCACCGCGATGTCTCTTCGTCGTTCACTCATCGAGTTATAGATGCTGACAAGGATCGCGATCGCGCTGACGATGCAGACAAGAATGGTGAGTACCAACAAAGCAAACTGCACAGGTTGAACGAACATCATCAGCATGTTGGTGATTTCGCGAACCGGCGAGGCGGCTTGGGCTTGCAAGCTTTTGTTGATCGTACGTTCCATACCAGCAGCGAAAATCCCCGACTCACCACCCGGCTTCACGAGAATCGCTGTGACTTCACGTTGATGAACGGGAAGCTTTTCTGGAAGGCCTGTCGATGAGGCGGTGCCTGGTGTTTCTGCGTAAGTCAACTGGCTTTCTTTTTCAGCGGCCAGAGCATCTTCTAATGGTTTCGCGTGTTTATCCATCCAATAGAAGCCTTCTATGTTGATGAACAAGGCGCGATCATTAGGTGTTCCGGTGGGTGCCAAGATACCAACGATCTTGAATTGCTCGCCATGCCCTTCACCTTCTGGGTCGCCGTGTGAGGGACTTACTTTATCTCCCAGCTTGACGTTCATCTCGCGCGCAGCACGCGAACCGATGACTGCTTCGAAGTATCCATTCTCAGAGCTATGTTCTTGAAAGTTACGACCTTGAGCGAACCGATATTCCATGTCACCCGCTTCACCATATCGCAGCAGTTCGAAAAACTGCGGTGTCGTGCCTACCACGCGGAATGGTCCAAAGTAATCTCCTAAGCAAACAGGGATCGCGAATCCACCCATCATGAACTGAGAGTATTTGCCAGCGCGGTCTGGCTCGTTGATGCGTCCACCGATTTTCTGAAAGGCTTCCTGACGGCCGTTGCCTGGTTGGAATTCTAGAAAATAAGAGTACGGGACATTCTCGACCGGACGGCTAAGATAAAAAACCGTATTCAGCGTTAGCTGTAGAGGACTTCCTTTAGCACCTACGATCAGATTATATCCCACACTACTGTTGCGTTGAAAAGATTCTGTCACAACGCCGCTGATCGCTAAAACGATTACAACCAATGAAACTCCCAAGGCCATGGACAGCATAGTCAGCCATGACGAGAGGCCGCGCTGTTGCATGTTGCGCCAAGCGATAAGCAGCAAATTCATGGATTAACTCTTATGTAAATCTCTGGTTGCGATGTTGGATGGGTGGTTATTAGGGAAGGGTCGGATTTCAATAAGATCTTTTGAGGAGGATGTTGGTACGTCGCGCCTTGGTTAAATCAAAGTAAACCATGACTTGGATGAACCTCACCAAGCTTTGTTGACGTTAAACCGTCGCTGCTTGCAGGACTCTATTAAGGGCTTCTAGTTTTTCAATGCGAGGAAACTGCTGAGCTAGTTTCAAATCATGAGTTACCATGATCAAGGCGATCTTTTCTTCGCTGCACGTTTCGCGAATCAGGTCGATAATTTTTTGCTGATTGGCAGCGTCGACGTTGGCTGTTGGTTCGTCAGCCAGCAGTAAGCGAGGCCGATTGGCGAGAGCTCTCGCGACTGAAATTCTTTGCTGCTGTCCAACAGAAAGCTGTGATGGTTTGTAGCTGAGTCGATCCGATAGACCGACGCGATCGAGCAGTCGAGTTGCACGCGACAGATCATGCTTGCCACTGCCAAAGGTCATACCGAGTCGAACATTTTCTAAAGCGGTAAAACCTGGCAGCAGATTGAAGGTTTGAAAAACATAACCGAGCTTTGCGGCGCGAACACGATCGCGGCCCTGTTCAGAAAGTTTAGTCATCTCGATACCGTCGACTTTCACCGAACCGCTATCGGGTGTCGCGATACCAGCGATGATGTGCAGCAGTGTCGTTTTGCCGCCACCGCTTTGTCCGAGCAAAACGACTTGTTCGCCTTCAGCGATCTGCAACTTGGGTACATCGAGAATAGGGACTGTACCGCCGCCTGGAAGGGGAAATGATTTTCTGATGTCGCTAAGTTCTAAAATCATTAGCGTGTTCCCTTTCTGCGAACAGCTCGTTCGATTTCACGGCGAGCATCGTTCTGCTTCAATTTCTCGCGTTTGTCGTGCATCTGTAAACCTTTGCAGAGACCTAAAAGGCATTTCGCAATCCCACGTTCATTGAAGTACAGTTTAAGCGGTACGAGGGTTAAGCCTTTTTCGTGGGACTTGCCCATGAAGCGGTTGAGTTCGCGTTTATGCAATAAAAGTTGTCGATTTCTTTTAGGCTCATGATTCCAAAAGCCACCCTGTTTGTATTCTGGAATGTCGCAGCCGACGAGCCATAGATTGCTGGCGATCACGCGTCCGTAAGCTTCATCGAGCGAGCATTTTCCATTGCGCAGACTTTTCACTTCCGTTCCGCGCAGCATCATTCCACACTCGACGGTTTCAAGGACTTCGTATTTGTGCCTAGCCTTGCGATTTTCGGCAATCATGACCTCCTTGGGCTTATCGGCCGGTTTGGCAGCCGACTTTTTTGGAGCCGAGGAGGTGGGAGTAGGGGATTTTTTGTTCACTGCAAAGCGGTTCCAGGTCAGACAATTTATGGCTTCAGGGGCTGGACACGTTAGCCTACAATAGAGGAGTCGCCCAGTTTGGGAAGCAGACCGTTCTTTTTCAATTTTAGCAAAGAATCGACATGAGCGTTCAATTACCAATTGCCAAGGTGGATAGCGAGTCGGCTTCAGCCGCCTGCGGATCGGCATCCATCGCTGAATCTTCCCCTGCGAGAAGACTTCCTCCTTGGTTAAGGCGAGAAGTTCCCAAGGGTAATTTTAGTCAGTTTACCGATTCCTTGCTCACCGAATTAAAACTTGAGACGGTTTGCGAAAATGCGAAGTGCCCCAATCGCATGGAGTGCTATTCGCAGAAAACGGCCACTTTTATGGTAATGGGGAACGTTTGCACGCGTCCTTGCGGGTTTTGCGCAGTTTCCCGCGGAAGGCCTGGAGCTCTAGAGGCTGATGAGCCGCAGCGAGTTGCCGAGGCCGCTGCCAAACTGGGGCTTAAGCATGTCGTCATCACCTCGGTGACTCGTGACGATTTGCCGGACGGTGGAGCAGAGCACTTTTATCAATGTGTCTTGGCGGTTCGCCAGCGAACGGGTGCCACGGTCGAAGTCCTCACCCCCGACTTTGTCCAGCAGAAAGATGCGTTGCGACGCGTGGTCGATGCGGCACCCGAAGTGTTCAATCACAATATGGAAACGGTGCCTCGCCTCTACCGAAAAGTGCGCGGCCCGAAAAGTGACTATCGCTGGACACTTGAGTTATTGCGACGTATCAAAGAGTGGAATCCATCCATCAAAACCAAAAGCGGATTGATGTTGGGCTTAGGTGAAACGCACGAAGAAGTCTTCGATTGCCTTGCGGATCTATTGGAAGTCGGTTGTGATTTCTTAACGCTAGGGCAATACTTGCAGCCAGGTCCGAAGTACTTGCCAGTTGTCGAATACATAACGCCTGAATCGTTTGCTGACTTGGGGCAGAAGGCTAAGGCGATGGGGTTCAAGAAAGTTGCCAGTGGACCGTTCGTGCGCAGTAGCTATCACGCGCGCGAGATGGCAGAGATGTTCGAGTAGATTGTCATCGCAAGGTCCAACTATGGCTGCTAAGAAATCGATTGCACCTTTTGAAGGGTTCCCCCCTGAGTTATTCGATTTCTTCAAGCAATTATCAGAAAATAATCAGCGCGATTGGTTTGCCGACAATCGCGTGAATTATGAGCAGCATTACCTCGATCCTGCCTTGTCCTACATCCAAGCGGTCGGGGCAAAACTCGATAAGGTTTCCCGACAATTAACGGCTGTTCCAAAAAAGTCGGGTGGATCGTTGATGCGGATTTATCGCGATACACGCTTTTCAAAAGATAAGACACCTTACAAAACGAATATCGGAATTCATTTCCGCCATCAGAGGCTATCCGATATCCATGCCCCTGGTTTCTATGTTCATATCGAACCGAAAGAGTGCTTTGTAGCAGCGGGCGTGTGGTTGCCTCCTCGCGAAGCCCTCAATTTGATTCGTCAGACAATCGATGAGGATAGGCCAGCGTGGAAGCGAGTCTTAAGGGATGCGAAATTTAGCAGCCAATTCAAGCTCGTCGGCGACTCCCTCAAGTCGGCACCGCGAGGTTACTCGATCGACCATCCGCTTATCGAGGATTTGCGACGTACCAGCTACTGCGGCTTAGTGGCTGTAACCAAAACCAAGGTAATGCGAAAAGATTTCGTCGATCAATCGTTAGAGCTTTTTCAGCAAGCTCGGCCTTTGATGAAATTTCTATGTGATGCTCTCGGTTTGCCTTATTAGCGTGATGCGGGGTCGCTCCCGAAAACCTACCACGCCGACAAGCTTTTTCACCTGTTGCATCTCGTCGTTGCAATGGGTTATCGTGCTGCACTTCAAACCGTATGAAGGAAGCCCACCGATGATGTCAAAGGAAAATCCACAACCACCCCAGCAGGAATCGATAGGAAATAGCCGCTTGGGAATTCTTGAGAACCGGAAAGCGATCATTGTGATGTTGTTTGGAATTACTGGCGTGCTTGGCTTGCCGCTACTGTGGCTCAGCCCCAGATTTTCCGGCAGCGAGAAACTGGTCTATTCCGTTGCAGTAACTTTCTACACAGCGGTGTTGATAGGCATCGCGGTGGCAGCAGTGTGGTGGGCCTACTTGCGGATCATGGGGGCGTGAAAATCGCTATCTTTTAACAGTAGGCCTGTCGTTCGATTTATTTTGCCCATTCTTCCTGTGTTCCTCATCTATTCCGACCCCAAATCGTTGAATTGCCTGAACTTCCCGAATTTCGGATTCCGAAGAAAAGTAACGGATTTGCGGATCTCCTCTCTTAACCAGATTCGGAAGGGTTAGGAGGGCCGAGATATTTCGGAAAAGGACTTTCCGTCGAGCAAATTTTTGGCGGCAACTTGGTTTTGGCGGCGAGCATCGGGAGGACTTCCGTGCCTCGACTTTCGATTATTATTCCGTTTGCAGGCGACGATTCTAGATTTGAGACCACTTTGGTTTCAGTGCTGGAAAGTCGTCCGAGGGATTGCGAGATTCTTGTTCCGCACGATGGATCGTATGAAGATCCGTACCAGTTGTCGGATGAAGTGTTGTTTATTGAAACTTCTGCGCGAAGTTCTGAAGCAATGCTGATCAATGAGGCACTGAAGGCAGCTTGTGCTCCCATCGTCCATGTGATTCGCTGCGGAGCCTCCGTGTCGGAAGGTTGGGCAGAGGAGCCTCTGCAGTTATTGCAGTCGAGCCAAGTTTCTGTCGTAGTGCCGAAGTATCTCGAACGAAAAACCGGTAGCGAGTTTTGCGGATTGGATATAGCAAACCTTTGGTCGCATCGATTGTTGCCCGGCGACTCTTCGATAGCAGTCGCTGAACGGGGAGCTGTCGGTCCACTTCTGGCAAGTTGTTTCATCAAACGTCGACTGATGTTAGCGATCGATGGAATACGCGATGATGTGCCGCTGGCAGCTGCAGAAACTGATTTGGCGTTGTCTCTCAAGCAATTGAAGCAACGGATATCGGTGGCGACATCGAGTGTCGTGGAGGTGTCAGGCGACCTCATCACGGTTACGGATGCAGAGTCTTTTGCGGGCATCGGTACCGTTTTGTCGCAACATGACAAGCTGCTTGGTGGAGTCGGCAAGGCATCGCATGTACCTAGTTGGCTTGAGCGTATGGTGGCATGTTTGAGCCTATCCCGAATGGTCGCGGTACAGTCATTCGCAAAAGGCTATCGACGATCTGCTGGTGTGTCGAGTTTAGATGCTAGGCTTTCGCTGGCTAAACGAATCTGCAGCGACTTGGAGCCAGGTGTTCGTGGAGTGGTGGATGTCGAAGGTTCTGAGGAGTCAAGCCACAGCATTTCCGAGGCTCGCCACGATGCGGCGATGCGGAGTGCCACATCGGTCGAAAAAACTCGTCGCGCAGCATAGCTCATCGTTGCGGCTTATGTAGTACTCCGATTCACTCCGAGCGGTTA
>JBEGUT010000005.1:0-24436 GCA_041178745.1 Planctomycetota bacterium
GGTCCCGTTGACCTAGTGATGACTCCGGATGCTAGGAAATTGATGGTTGCCAATGAGCGTTCCAATTCGGTTTCGCTGGTCGATTTGGGAACACAGAAAGTCATCGATGAATTTGTTTGCGGAGACCGTCCTGCGAAGATCGAGTTGATTGGTGACCGGGAATGCCTAGTCAGTTGTTCCTATTCAGGTGAAGTATTTTGGTTTCGGTATGGCAATAACGGGTTCGAATTCTTGCATCGCTTCGATATAGGTTTCGAGCCTGTTGGCTTGGCTGTGGATGCAAAGCGTCAACGAGTTTATGTAGCTACTGCGCTCGACTCGGCGGTCGTCGAGTTAGATTTAGAAAAGCGTTCTTTGGCTCGAAGAATTGCGGTTGGTCCTTGGCCGCGATACTTGGCCCTCTCTCCCGATGGTAGTCGTTTATCAGTTGGCTGCAGCGGCGATGGGAAAGTCTATGTGATCGATCCAGACAAAGGTGAGGTTCTGTACGATGAGCCTCTCAGTGGCGGGATCAATCTTGGCCACATGAAGACATCGCGAGATGGCAAGTACGCCTATTTTCCTTGGATGGTTTATCGCACCAACCCCATCAATGTTCGCAACATTCAGCTCGGGTGGGTTTTGGCGAGTCGTATTGCGCGTGTTCGGCTTGATGGCCCAGCGACTCGCGAAGCGATTTCGCTCGACGTGCCTCGATTAGCAATTGCTGATCCCCATGGAATAGCACTCAGTCCCAACGAGCATCGACTCGTATGCACTGCTTCGGGAACCCATGAGCTGTTAGTGTATCGATTGCAGGATTTGCCTTTTATTGGAACTGGAGGTCCGGGGGACTTGATCGATGCCAAATTATTGCAAGATAGAGATTTGTTCTATCGTATCGATCTGGGTGGAAGGCCCATGGGAGTTCAGATTGCGGACGATAACAAGACCGCTTACGTCGCGAACTTTCTGAAGGACTCGATCCAGATTGTCGATATCGAGGCGAAGGTATTGAAGGGAGAAATCGCTTTAAGTGAATTTAGTAAAGACAATCTTGCATTTCGCGGCATGGAGATTTTTTATGATGGCCGCCGCAGTCTCGATCAGTGGTACAGTTGTCACACTTGCCACTACAACGGTGGTACGAATTCCAAGGCGATGGATACGAAAAACGACGGCAGTGATTTGACGTTCAAGACGGTTATTCCTCTTTACGGCGTTCATGAAACAGCACCTTGGACTTGGCATGGCTGGCAAGGGGATCTTGCGGCCTCGGTGTCAAAATCGTTTGTCGAGTCGATGCAGGGAAATGCGATTAGTGAGAAGGATAATGAAGCCGTAATGGAATTCTTGAAAGCGTTGCGTCCAGTCCCCAATCCGTATCAGCGGATAGGTCAAACCTCTGACGAATCGATTCAGCGTGGGCGTGAAGTGTTCGAGGGATCGGTCGCCGGCTGCATCAAATGCCATAGCGGTCCACGCTTTACCGATGGTTTAGTTCACGATGTCGGGACAGGAAGCAAGGATGATCGATACGACGGTTATAACACTCCCTCGTTACTCGGCTTAATTTCGAAGGTTAGATTCCTACACGATGGTCGCGCGAAATCGCTAGAGGCAGTACTGACTCAATGGCATGCGCCGGAAGAGGTTACCGGTGAAGGTAAGTTGACTGATCAGCAGTTGAATGACCTGATTGCCTACTTAAAGACTCTCTGATCAAGGTAGGGCTGCTTCTCCAGCGACAGATGTGAATCGCTTCGATAAAGTCATCACAGATGAATTCACGAGCTAGCATCCGTGCGATGCTCGCCTAATTCTGAGGTTGCAACGATTCGCCATGCTACCCAAGCGACAATCGCTTGGTGTACATTGCAAGTGTGGTAAATGTCGGCGTGGCTTGAGCTAGGCGTAGGAGGTCTTTCAGTTTTTTGCAGTATTTTCTGCCGGGACGCTGCAGGAGCCAGGTGAGCCAACCTGATTCCATGGCATTCGAGCGAGCATCATGCCCATTCCGCAAGTGTCGGTGATTCCTGCGAAGACTAGGCCCGCACCGATAAACGCTGAAAGACCAAAAAAGTATTGACTCACTCCGAATCCTAAGATGACTCCGAGCAGCACCAGCGACCCGGCGGCTATTCGAACTTGCCGCTCCAGCGACATCACCTTCTTTCCTCGCACGACTGGCAAGCCCGCCACATCCCACGCTTGCGTCCCACCTTCGACGTTGATGACTTGGCCAAAACCTGCGGCAGATAGTTTTTCACAAGCTTGTTTTCCTCGTCCACCAGAGCGGCAAATAACATACAAGGGTGCGTCCTTCCGAGAATTGGTTAAGGATTTTGGATCCAAGCGATCCAATGGAATGTTGCGTGCGAACGTGACATGTACCTCTTGATATTCGGCCGGTGTGCGTACGTCGATCAGTTCGGCGACTTTTCCAGATTTGTGGAGTTCAAAAAGTTGGCTTGGTGAAATGCTCTCGATCGCCATGGAGATCTCCTTGGAGTGACTGCGTATCGGATTCGAATGTCTTTTATTGAGTGAGGTCAATTAGGCGAGGTTTAAGTCAACGAAAAGGTTATGGACTTTGCAATCATAACGTTTCATGAAAGTTATCAATTATTTCCAACGGAAACCATATCTATTCGGATACTCGGGAGCGAACCGCGCAAACGCAGTACTATCGTATTTTACGGTTGTTTGTGGCTTTGGTGGTTCGCTGGTGAGCTCTATTCAAACAGGTGTATTGGCAGGGAGGTTCCAGTTTTCATGTTGCTCTTGACGCGTCCCGGGAAGGTCGTCAGATTTGTTAATATGCGGTTGTTATCGCTGAAAATGACGGGCTAGCGATAATTATTATGAGAAGAAAGCGGAAATCGAATCGGGGGTAGCATGGACGCGATTTGCCCAATTCTGAATCGTAGGGTCACCACGGAATCAACGCCTTACCGTCGCGACACTTGGGAGATTGTGCGCTGTCGCGAAACAGGTTTCGTATTCTTAGCAAACCCGCCCAAGTACGAGCAATTAGAAGAGCAGTTCGCTTGGGAGAAAACCTACCATGCGGAGATGCAGCATCGTAGGGAATCGGAGCCTGTTATCGCTGTTGCTTCGGACGTTGCCAAAGCGGTTAAATTCACGATCTCACCAATGCGGAATCGCATGGCAGATTTGGCGGTGAAGACGATGAGCAGCTTTTCATCCGACACGCTGAAGTTGTTGGATATTGGTTGTGGGGACGGCGGGTTGATGGTTCAGCTTCAGCAGAGGTTCTCCCAGCGTGGAAAGAAAGTCATACCCTTCGGCATTGAAGTTTCCGAGGAGCTTTCGAAAGTGTCTCGTGAAAAGGTATTGCCGCTCGGTGGAGACGTTGTCAAGAAATATGCCATTGCGGGCTGTGAGCAATTAGTAGGCCACAAGTTTGATTTGGTTGTCATGTCGTGTTTTCTAGAGCACGAGGCTCAGCCCCTCTTGTTGCTGCAGAACGTTTTCCAGATTCTTGCGGATCAAGGGTGTATCGTTATCAAGGTTCCCAATTTTGCGAGTTGGAATCGCCATGTTCGAGGAAAACGCTGGTGCGGGTTTCGGTATCCGGATCACGTCAATTATTTTACGCCGGCGACCTTAAAGCGATTGGCGAAGGAAGCTGGCTTCACGAGATTTCGGCAGTCAATTTGCGACAAGGTTCCTGTCAGCGATAACATGTATTGTGTGCTCTCGAAGTAGATGGATGTCACTACTTCAAGGACTATTATGTCAGTGAAATGATCTTGGTTTAGGGCGATAAGGCCCTTCAGTCATTGTCTCTGCTTACGCATAGTAGCCGCCGGCATTCAAGCTTGCCATAATGAACAACTTAGACCAATGTCTCTTTGGTTGCTTGATAACTTCTAAGTGAGCTTGTTATGGCGTACTTGCAGTTGCCCCGTTTGTGCTCATCGTTTGCGCTGGTTCTTGTGATCGTGAGCTCGTTGGTCTGCCCGATCAGGGCTGAGCTTGCAAAAGTGGATCGCCCTAATGTCTTGATCTTGTTCGCGGACGATTGGGGGCGATATGCGAGTGCTTATTCTAAATATGAATCAGAGAAGACACTCCAGTCGCTAGTGCGTACGCCTAACATTGATCGAATCGCGACGAATGGTGTCCTCTTTCGCAAGGCGTTCGTCTCTGCCCCAAGTTGCACGCCTTGTCGAAGTGCGTTGTTGTCGGGGCAACATTTTTGGCGGACGGGTCAAGGAGCTATTTTACAAGGAGCCAGGTGGGACGCCTCCATTCCAGCCTTCCCTCTTTTGCTTCATGAGTCAGGTTACCACATCGGTGAAAGCTTCAAGGTATGGAGTCCCGGTTCGCCAGGTGATGCACCGTATGGTGCTGGTAAATTCGCGTATGAGAAGTCAGGCAGGGGCTGGAATGATTTTTCTGAGAACGTGACCAAAATGATGCGCAGTGGAAGCAGTTTTTCCAAGGCGAAGAATACATTGTTGGAGGAGGTGGCGGCGAACTTCGATCAGTTTCTAGATGATCGTCCTGCTGACAAACCGTTTTGTTATTGGTTCGGTCCGACCAACGTTCATCGACAATGGGTACAAGGGTCTGGAAAAAAGCTTTGGGGTTTCAATCCGGAAGACTTTCAAGGCAAGCTCCCTCCGTTTCTGCCTGACGTAGATATCGTGCGAGAAGATTTTGCCGACTATTTCGGCGAAATCGCTGCGTACGATGCGGCGGTCGGTGTCTTGCTGGGGCGACTGCAATCCAGCGGCTTGGCAGAGTCGACAATAGTTATCGTCAGTGGAGATCATGGGCCTCCCGGGTTTCCGCATGGCAAATGCAATCTGTACAGCTTCGGTACATCGGTAACCTTGGCGATCAGCGGACCGAAGATTCCAGGCAATCGAGTGATCGACGATTTGGTTAGTTTGACGGATATAGCTCCAACAATTCTGGAGTCTGCTGGACTAACGATCCCGAAAAATATGACCGGCAAAAGCCTTGTTCCTTTATTGCAGAGTGAGCGTAACGGCAAGCTTGATCCTGCGCGTGATGCAGTGTTTGTGGGACGAGAGCGTCATGTCGAATCGGCGCGTTCGGATTGGACCCCTTATCCTCAGCGGGGGATCCGCACCGATGACTACTTGCTGATTGTGAACTTCAGGCCTGACCGTTGGCCACTCGGTGATCCTTATGGGCTTGAGTCTGCGGAGCCTCCTTCTGCGGAAGAGATCCAAAAGAACACGCGAGCAACTCATCCCGACGAAGATGCAGGTCCGACAAAGGCGTGGCTGGTAACGCACCGCAACGATCCACGTTGGAAAGCTTTCTACGAACGAGCTTACGGCAAACGCCCACGAGTGGAACTCTACGATTTGAGGAAAGATCCTTACGAGATGCAGAATGTGGCCAGTGACCCTGCCTACCAGCAAGTGGTGCGATCACTGGAAGAGCGGTTGATGAACGAGTTGAAGTCAACCGGAGATCCAAGGGTGCACGACGATGGAAGCTTTTTCGAAACGGCGCCGATGGCAGGACCGCTCCAGGCTCCGAGGGGAGTTAATGGCCGAGCGCCGATACCATGACCGACTCGGAAGTCTTGTCGAAGTCCCAAGAATTGTCGGGTACACGATCGAACGTTTACTTTTTGGAGATGACCCAGATGTTGATATCTCCAAAACACATTGCATGACTATCGAGCAGCCAGTCATCGGTTTCTTCGGAATATTGTAAGTCTCGGCTCCAGCTTTCGTTAAGAACCTCGGCAGAGCGAGGGTCTTTGTTTGGAAAGCTCAATCCCTTCAAACGCAATGTCACATTGTTGAATGTACCGCTGTTGTCGCTCGCGATCACAAAGTAGTGGTCTTTGTCCTCCAGCGCGAGAGTTGTTATGTCTGCGATGGAGTCGGTGAGAAATCCGCGCGTGATGCTTTCGTGATTGTGACGTATCGTAAAGGGAGGTTTTTCATAGCTTTGCTCGAGTGCGGGAAGGAGTCCTCTCAGTTCGCGGTAGAGCCTACCTACGTTGGCATTGATATCGTCGTTTTCTGGTCTCCCGAAGCGACGGATCCAATGAAATACGCCCCACGCTCCAACAGTCATGGAGGAGTAGGCCATGTAGCGAGTTTCTTCATAAAGTGGATTGCGCCAGATCCCGAGATTTCCTCCTTCGGTATGTTCTGATCCAACACCTTGCATACAGGGAGCGGGATTTCGCAAATGCGGATGCTCGGTGAGTGCGCGAGCACCATGGGACATGGACCATGCCATCATCAGAGGGCCCCAGTCACCACGATGCCCGAAATAAGCTTGTTCTTTATCCAGTGGATAACGATCGACTTGAAAGGAATCGACAACAGGTAGGTATTCAGTCCAGCTAGAGAGTGGAACCAAATTGAAGACAACCGAGATCATTCTTTGAGGGTTCTTGTCCCACTGGCGTAACGAATTGCGAGTAAGTTGCAATCCCCTGACGAACTCGCGAAGTTGCTTTTGGTCAGCGACACCAAGCCCGAAGCCGGCACGATATTCCGGTTCGTCGTAAAGTTGATAGCCGAAGATCGCGGGATGACCACTGACCGCTTCCGCCCACCGTTTTTGCCTGGCGATTTCAACGGAATCGTCGCGCATGTGGGCTGAAAACCACCCACCAACCTGAATGAGAACGCGGATGTTTCGTTTCGCTGCGTGATCTAAGTACTTTAGCATTCGCTGGATATTTTCAGTCGTTTGCTCATCACTATCGACATCGGCCGGAGCGTTGACAAATAGAACCAGGTTGGCACCGTAACTGGCAAGTTCATCGAGGTCTTTCTCGTCGCTGGCATAACTGAACCAAGCTAGCGGAAAGAAAGGCTTGCCAGTCTGCGGGTCAAGCCAGGGGCGACGAGGAAAGTCTAGCAGTGCGTTATCACTTTGTGCATTTGTTACGGAGGCTACAGGCAAAGGAGATCCATCGATGGATGCAGCGATACGAACACCAACGTTGGTGACGTCTGAAATAGAAGAGAAGACCGGATTAGAAGTTGGTATGTTGAGACCAGCATCATCACTATTAAAAGCCCCACCGCGCAGCGATCGTAGGAAGGGAGGTTTCAGGTCCTCTGTCCATTCGTAGACGTTACCCGCTTGATCGTAGGTTCCATAAGGTCCTATGGCATTTGAAAAACTTCCGACATCGAGAAAATAATGTGTCGAATCGAGATAGTCATTATCGAACCAATTGGCAGCGTTACTCGATAATAGAACGCGCGATGGTTTTTCATCACTACGAGTGGGATACTTCCAGTATCGGGGTCCGGAAGGGACTTTGGGATCGTAGTAAGCAGCTTTGTACCATTCGTCTTCGGTTGGGATGAAAAACTTGGCATTCGGATTTCTGCGAATGCGGCGTCCATCGGTACCCCAGTAACCTTTTAGGGTATAGGCCCCCTCTTCCGTATCGCCATCACCCTGCCCGTTGTGTAGCCAATTGCAAAAACGACATACATCTAGAAGGCTAACGTGGGTTACTGGGCGATTCGCATATTCAGAAGATACTGAAAAGCTATAGTTGCCTTTGACCCCAGCACGTTTGATTTCGCAGCGCGGCCCTTCGCCGGATAGGGCCTTATCCATGTCATTATTCCACAATCCTCCATCGCTATCCTCTTTCGCTTTCGCATTCAAAAACTCTACCCATTGCGATGTGGTGATTTCGTATTTGCTGATTCTGTATCGATACGCGACAGCGCCGCGCCCATTCTTATCGGGAGGATTCGCAGCGTCGCCAACGTCGACAAATTGCAGGCTAGTAACTCCCTTTGGCAAATTGAAAATATCGGCCGCGATAAGAAACGCTGGTAAGGTAAAGAGGTAAACAGTTGCAAGTAGAACTAGTCGAGCCATCATCGCTTGCCCCATGCATTCGTAGAAGACAAATCATTGCGATTACTAAGCTATCACAACGTGAGCCTCGGTTGAATTCCCCGCATTGGATAGTTTGCAAAGATCGTTATTCTGACAGAAAACAAATGGGACAAAATCGTTCAGTGTGAAAAAAGAATCGTCACGAATCAAGGAGAAGTAAAGCGACTGTGAATAGCTGCTAAGAAATTCGCTGTTATGTAGGCTGTATTAGCATGAACGCTGTAATAAGCAATTGTAGTACCTGGAAGTCGGCATGTTTGGAGGCTGGTCAATGAACTAGTTAGTCGCCACGCTTTCTCGATCGGTCGAAGGCGAAGTCGTTGTTCTGCGATTTCCCCATTCGCTTGGCACGACGAAGGAGAGTAAGCCGAGCATCATGATCCATTGGAAAAGGAAGAGATTCATCGAGATCTCGATTCCTAAGTGCAACGCGAAGCCTGCGAGTATCGCCCACTTTCGTAATGGTCCAATCCAAAGAGCGATTGGCAAAGCGGCTTCGATGAATAGGGTTCCCCAAGTCGCGATGGCGCTTAGGGCATAAATGTCGAATAGCGACGATGGAATGAGGCGTCCGTAATTGTCTGTCATTCGAGAAACATACCAGAGAGCAGATCCATCATGCCACGTGCTCCCCTGGAGTTTGCTCAAGAATGTAGAAGCGTATAGAGCCGTCATCTGAATTTGCATAAGCCGTAGGCCCCATGCTGAACCACGATCAAGTGAGGCTGGAGATTCTGTCGTGAATGTTGGTCGCAGCGCAAAGTAGTGATCCAGTGGTAACCAAATGAGGATGAAGGCAAAGATGCGAAAGACGGTATCCTCACCATCCATGATGATCGGATTTCGATTTTGAAAAGAGACTAGCCAGATGAATATCGCTGCTGCTTGAAATCGCGAATAAAATCCTACCAGTAAAAGGATGGTGTGAAGCATCATGGCGACAAGGCAAAGACGAACCACTTCAATTGTCGATGGAAGAATATAAAGTAGTGACCAATCTGTCTCGCTCAACATGCCCTTGGCAGTTTCTGTACGCAGTACACCTTCGTCGGTAAACCAGTAACGAGCGTCAATCCAGAATATCGTTATTTGAATCAGAATTAGGAGAGCAAAGCCTATTCGAATCACTGGAGCGATTCTGGGGTCGCATGATCGATAGAGAAATCGATCCCAAGTGGTAATGAGCGACGTGCCATACGATATCATGGCGCGTATTCTCGTTTTACCAAGAACTTACTGTTCGTGCTCCAGATCGTGTCGGCTTGTTTTGGAAGGGGGTTGTCTTCTGGTATCACCATGCGTTGTTCGTATTGGAATAGTTTGCAAGCAATGACAGGTGGTTCCAGTGGTACAGGTTCGATGAATTGAATTGAGGGATACCAAGGTCCATTGTACGATTGGTTTGGCAGAACACGTTTCGCATAATCGGCGAGGTCTTCACAGGCAGCGGTATTGTTGCCAACCCGCTGAAGATAATTCATATGACGAAAGCGATAGAACTTTTGCCATATTGTCTCTTGAGACCAATCGATCGAGGACCAGGCGTGTTGACTTCTATTGTGATCGATCAATTCGGCCACAATCACTCCATTCACCAAGATTGGGTTGGGGGCAAATAGAGGCCAGTCACCTTGCGATAGACCAAAATGTCGTAGTCGATTGTTTGTTTCGTATTTGAGCGGAGGAAACGGTGAGTAGGCCGTCGGCAGTGTATCGATCGCGATCACGATCGTCCAAACGAGCACGAAAAGTCGGATGCACCATCGCGTAAGGGTGCTTTGAAGCGAGATGGCAGAGTCGCTTTGAGGAGTGGGTGGCGAATGGGACTCAGTATTTTCCGTTGCCATGACCGCGGAGGTTCCTCCAGTTCTGGACAGGCTCGGTCGGTAATCGAATTGTCATGTGCTTTAAGTGTGAATTCCCCGAAATGAATGGCTACTGGAATTGAGCGATTCCAATAATGTTGACAGGGGATTTGAGCTTAGAATTGGTACAAGCGTTGCAGTCGAACCAGTTTGCCTAGCGCAGGAGTAATCGAAGAGGGCTTTGTAGTTTAGCTGTGAGTCATTAGCCAAAGGGGCATTTTTAAAAGAGGGGAAATGACCTTCTAGGTTTCTTTGGATTTTCGGATCTGATCAATGGTCGAAATCCAGTTTCGCGGATTCTTGATGAGCCATGCAATCGAATCTTCCGTTCCATCGTTATTAAAAGTGACTTTCAGGAGATCAAAAGGTGTGGCCTTACCGAGATGGCTTTTGGCGATTGTCATTTTGGTAATTTCTTGTAATGGAATCCGAAATTCTTTGTTGGGGAGCAGCATGAAAAAGTGGAGGCACTCAGACGTCAAAACCAGTCCACCATTCCCTCGCACTTGCCATACACCAGCCGACTGCAGCCCAAAACAGTTCGCGAGATAATCCGCTAGGACGATTTGATCGGCGGGATAGCGCTTGGCAACCAGGTTCAGCGCTTGCGTTTTGATTCCTTTGTAGACACCAAGTTGCAATAGGCAGGCTACGACAGCAATAGAAGCGAATATCCAGAGAACCATAAGCCAAGTGGGCATTTGTAACCACCTTCAGTTCGAATGGATTGCACTGATAAGGAAAGAGAAAAACGATCAAGTGATACCAAAATGATTCGATTTGTCTGTCATGGTGGTATCGGTGTAGAGCGAAGTACTGTGAATTGAGTTGCAACTCGATTATGGAGTTAGCACAACTATTGAGCAACAACGTTCTATAAATTTAAGAAGTGAAAATCTCTTCTAGTTTAGCTCGCATCACATTGGCATCAACATCTACACCCGTCCATAGCTTGATACCGATTACTCCTTGATTAACGAGCATTCCTAATCCATCAATGACAGTGCAGCCGAGGTTTTCTGCAGTGCGAATGAAATTTGTACGAGGTGGATTGGGTATCACATCGGCAACCACCATAGATGGGCGAAGTGTTGATAGATCAAGATTCAATCGCGCGTTGATGTCTGGGTAGAGGCCGATAGAGGTAGCGTTAACCACGATATCGGTGTCTGTTGGGATGGCGTACTCGCCAATCCATGGTTCGTAGGAAGCTTCGGCAGGCGTTTTTTCATTGACTAGTTCTGTGAGAACCTTTCCCCGTTCCCCCGAACGATTCACGATGGTAATCGACTTTGCACCGGCGAGTGCTGTTTCGACAGCGATAGCGCGGGCCGCACCACCTGCGCCAAATAGAACGATGTTCTTGCCTTGTGGATCTATGTGGCTTCGCAGTGACTGAACAAAGCCTTTTCCGTCAGTATTCTCGCCAATCCATTTGTCCTGGCGACGTACAACACAATTAACGGCACCGATGATTGAAGCGGATTCTCCTAATCCATCGAGATAGTCAATCACTTTGATTTTATTTGGTATCGAGCAGTTGAAGCCCGCCCATTTCATTGCTCGGGCGCCACGTACTGCATCCGCTAAGTCTTCGGGGGCAACGTCGCAATTGATGTATCTCCAATCGAGTCCATGATGTCGATAAGCTGCTTCTACCATGGCAACGGTTGGATTTTCCGCGCAAGGATGAGAGAATGATCCGGTAAGTTGACTTAGGAAATTCATGATTGTCGCTCTCGGAAAGCAAAAGGTGGGGGCTGCGAATTTATATTAGATAGATATTTTTGCCTCCAGAGAAGATTACCCGTGGAAAGTAGGGTCAAAAGAGCAAGGGGCTTCAATACGGACGGGCGGGCATTGGTATTCCGAAAGGTTGACGATCTTTTACCAAGGTTCAACCGTAGTGCATTCGGAGTTTAGAGAAGGTATCATGTAGGGCGATTGATAGAGAGTCAAAAATATTGTTGTCTATCCTGCGGTGTTAACACCGCGCTCGTTCTTCTCGTAGTCTTTTCCCACCAATTTGAATGATGCTCATCAAAAGGGTTGCTGTAATGTCGCTGAGTCAAAACATGAAACGTCGAAGGTTTCTTGAAAGCGTTGCTTGCGGGGCGACCGCCGGCGCTTGGGCGTTGGGAGCGCGAGCTCATGGATTTGAACTGGTCAATGACCGACCTGTTTTCGCAACTATTGGATTGCGAAATCAAGGGTGGACGATCACTAGCAAGTCGTTCAAGTTTGCAGACTTCGCAGCTTTAGCTGACGTTGATGAAAATGTGTTGGGTAGTAATGTCGAAAAGGTAGAAAAAGCAACTAAGAAGAAGCCGGATTCTTATAGCGACTATCGTAAGATTCTTGATCGCAAAGACATTGATGCGGTGATGATTGCTACACCTGACCATTGGCATACAAAGATTGCAGTGGAGGCGATGTATGCTGGAAAAGATGTCTATTGCGAAAAGCCTCTCACGTTGACCATCGACGAAGGGAAGTTGATTGAGAAAGTAGTCAAGGAAACGGGAAGAGTATTTCAGGTTGGAACAATGCAGCGAACGGAATCAGATCAACGATTCTTGCAAGCGATCGCATTGATTCGAGCTGGTCGAATTGGCAAAGTTACCAAGGTGACCTGTGGTATCAATGGGATGGAAGCCTCGCCCGTCATTCCGGTTGCGGAAGTTCCGAAGGGGCTAGATTGGGATTTCTGGTTGGGCCCGGCGCCTAAGGTGGAATACCGTTCTTTGCCCGAGTTGCGTCAAGGTTATGGTGGTGGCGTACCACTGTATAGCAATTGCCATTATTCCTTCCGCAATTGGCACGAGTACTCTGGCGGCAAGCTTACCGATTGGGGCGCACACCACGTCGACATCGCTTGTTGGGCCTTAGGTGCGACAGAAACAGGTCCCAGCAAAATAACGCCAGTCGAATTTAAATTACCGGTTGAGTACAAGGATGGGCATCCGCTGGTACAAGATCAGTACAATGCCGCGACGAACTTTAAAATCAAAGTGGATATGCCCAACGATGTGGAGATGATTATTACCAGCGAGGGAGATAACGGCATTTTGTTCGAAGGAACCGAGGGGCGTTTCTTTGTTAATCGCGGTAAGATTTCGGGTAAGCCAGTTGAAGATTTGAAAGATAAGCCCTTGCCTGATGATGCAATCGAAAAGGTATATGGTGGTAAGGTCAGCGAAAATCACACGGCAAACTTTGTTGATGCGATGAGGTCGCGAAAGCAGCCGATTTCCGATGTGTGGTCGCATAATCGTATGCTGGAGATTTGCCATTTATCGAACATCGCAATGCGACTGAATCGTCCTTTGCAATGGGATCCCGAGAAGCGGCAGATTGTCGGGGATGAGCAGGCTAACTCGTTCCTCGCTCGAGAAAATCGAAAAGGTTTTGAGATCAATATCTAGGCGATGCGACTAGTTGCTTCTGTTGTTGTTTGGAGCCATACCCCTTGGACGATTCAGCGAGTGAACTGAGTTGCCTAGGGGCATGGCATCTTGGACTGTGATTCCGCATAATTCAGTAATTCCTCTCCTTTCTCGCTCGTTCTTGGGAGCATTTAGCGATGGTTATTCGAAGCTGCTCAGCTTTGCTGTTGTTGTGTTGTGCGTTAATCGGTTGCAGCAAGCCAACGGTTCCTGAAAGCAAGCCTATCGCGGTCGCCCCGGAGAGTACTCCGCAAGCAATAAAGGGTACGATTGGTTTCTCTGCGTTAACGCTTACCAATCCTTTCTTTAAAGTCATCGCTGACAAGATGAAGGAGGAGGCAGCGAAGCGGGGTTATGATGTTGTCGTCGTTTCGGCAGAACGCGATGTCAAAGTCCAAGCGGATCAGGTGAACGAGTTCATTGTGAAGGGTGTTTCAGCGATTGTGTTGAATCCCTGTGACTCACAATCAATCGGGCCAGCCATCGCAGCGGCGAATAAAGCTGGGATTCCGGTATTTACCAATGACATCAAGTATGCCGGAGATCAAGGGAAGGTTGTTTGCCATGTGGCAACAGATAATTATCAAGGGGGTAAGTTGGCAGGCGAAGCGATGGTCAAGCTACTGGCGGGAACGGGTGGCAAGGTCGCCATTTTGCATTTCCCGCAAGCAGAGTCCTGCCAAATGCGAGTCAAGGGATTCTTGGAGGTCCTTGCAGCTCACAACGAGAAAGCGACTGGCGACAAGATCGAAGTCGTTGCCACGTTAGATGGTGGTGGAGTTCGGGATGAAGGTTTCAAGGCAGCGAAGGATACGATCGAAGCGAACCCTGACTTGGCTGCAATTTTCGCCATCAACGATCCGTCGGCTTTGGGGGCACGAGCAGCGTTGGAGGGAGTTGGAAAAGCCGATCAAGTAAAGATCATCGCGTTTGATGGACAAAAGGAAGGTAAGGAAGCGATTCGTGATGGAAAGATCGTTTGCGATCCCATTCAATTCCCTGATCGTATCGGACAAATGACAATCGAACAGATTGTCAAGTATTTCGATGGGGAATCTGTGACGCCTGAAATCCTTATTCCATCGGAACTCTACTACAAGGAAGATGCCGAAAAGGATCCTGAGTTAAAGAGCGCGAATTAATGGCCTCGCCCGCCCAATTGTCGCAGCCGCCGCTATTAGAAATGCGAGGAATCGAAAAATCGTTTCCCGGTGTCAAGGCGCTGCGCGGTGTAGATCTCACGTTGCATCGCGGCGAAGTGCTGGCACTGCTGGGCGAGAATGGGGCCGGTAAAAGTACGCTGATCAAGGTGCTTGGTGGAGCCCACCAGCCTGACCGAGGTTCGATAAAAATCGAAGGAAAGATAGTTGGGCTGTCGAATCCCATGGCAGCAAATGCCGCTGGGATTGGAGTCATCTACCAGGAATTCAACTTAGTACCAGGTCTCTGTTCGTGGGAAAATATTTTTCTTGGACGTGAGAAGGGATTTGGATTTGTCAATCGTAGCCATGAGCGACGTCGCGCCCAGGAGTTGTTTGAACAAATCGGGGTTCCGATACCTCTGGATAAGCCGTGTGGTGAGCTATCGATTGCTCAGCAGCAAATCGTTGAGATTGCGAAAGCTCTTGCTCAGGATGCGCAGTTGATCGTGATGGATGAGCCGTCAGCCGCGATCACGCCGCAAGAGGTGAGGCGATTGTTTAAGATTATCGAAGATTTAAGACGTCGGGATATCGGTGTGATCTACATCAGCCACCGCCTCGATGAAATCTTTGAGATTGCCGATCGTGTTATCGTTCTGCGCGATGGAGAGTTGGCAGGCGAAGATTGCATCAAATCGATGACGCGTCAGAGGATGATTGAGTTAATGGTGGGACGCACGATTCAAAACGAATTTCCGAAGCAGTCGCATGTCAAGCAGCGTATTCGCCTGAAAGTTGACAACTTGTCGCGGGGATCGGCAGTCCGCAATGTGAGTTTTGATATTCGCGAGGGAGAGGTTTTAGGATTAACGGGACTGATCGGAGCGGGGCGTACAGAAACGGCAAGGTTGATCTTTGGTGCGGATCGAGCCGATGCGGGAAATATCTCATTGGATGGAAGAAAGCTTTCGATTCGCTCGCCTCGCGATGCAATTGGTTCTGGCATCTGTCTTTTAACGGAGGATCGAAAAGGTCAGGGCTTGGTGCTTGATGCCTCGGTGCGTGAAAATTTTGCCCTAGCCAATTTACGAGAGTTGTCGTGGCTGGGAGTCATGCGGTCGCAACTGGAGAGAGACGAGTTTGCGAAGCATATTCAACAGCTTAAGATCAAAGTTTCCGATCAAGAGCAGGTCACTCGCAACCTTTCAGGCGGAAATCAGCAAAAGGTGGTACTTGCCAAATGGCTCCAGCAAAACGCTGAGGTACTTATCTTTGATGAACCCACGCGAGGGATCGATGTTGGTGCGAAGTACGAAATCTATTTGCTGATCAACGAATTGGCACGGCAGGGAAAAGCGATTCTCATGATCAGTTCTGAGTTGCCGGAGGTACTAGGGATGAGCGATCGTATATTAGTCATGCATGAAGGGCGAATTACCGGGGAGATTCGCGAGGTGGCTAAAGCGACGCAGGAGCAGGTCATGGAGATGGCGGTTTCATAGAAGCATGAGTACAACGTCCTCTACAGTTTGGTGGGAACGTCCCTTCATCCGCGATTATGGGATGCTTTTTGTTCTGTTGTTATTGGTGGTGGTTTTTAGCTTCGCAACTTTGAAAGAACAATTTCCGATTGGCGAGGATGCAGGCAAGCAAGTAGCAAGCGAAATCATCATGCAATGCGGCGCCGGAGCGCGTGTGCTGGTCGTGACACGTGATACTGCGGGGGATGTCCTGTTTGCTAAAGCAACGGTTGACGCATTAGAGAAAGCTGGAGCTAAAGTTCTTGCCAATGTCAACGGCGCGGCGCCTGATGCGAAACAAGCAATTGAAAAGCT
Organism: Planctomycetota bacterium; assembly: GCA_041178745.1. Classification (GTDB taxonomy): domain Bacteria; phylum Planctomycetota; class Planctomycetia; order Pirellulales; family Pirellulaceae; genus JAFLCP01. The sequence goes on from JBEGUT010000005.1 coordinate 16,170, forward strand.
CATTATCGAGGGTAAAAGAATCGATGCGATTGCGGCTAATGACGTGACTGCGAAATGGACTGTTTACGATCGGTATCCTGAACTTAGCGCGGCGAAACGCGTGACTCCTAAATCATATCGCTGGCCCGATTTTCTGAAGGTCAGCAATTTGCTTGGTGTTGCTAATCAAACTGCGATTTATGCCATTATCGCTATCGGGATGACAATGGTGATTATTACAGGAGGAATCGATCTTTCGGTCGGTTCTTTGGTTGCTTTGGTGTCAGTCATCGTAGCGGTTTTCATTCGCGATTTCGGTGGAGGCGTTAATGCAAGTATTGGTGTGGTCATTCTGGCAGGATTTATTGGAATGACCATATGTGCCATTGAGGGTGGGTTTAGCGGGACGATGATTACGCTATTTCGTATTCCTCCGTTCATTGTGACGCTGGGTGAGATGATGATGGCCAGCGGTCTGGCGTATAAGCTATCCGAAGGGCGATCGATTCCAGAATTGCCAAATTCATTTTTTTGGTTAGGACGCGGTGAGACGTACGGTATTCCCAATCCGATTTTATTAATGGTGGTGCTGTATGTGATCGCGCATATTGTCATGTCGCGAACAGTGATCGGACGCTACATCTACGCGATTGGTGGTAATCAGGAAGCAGCGAGATTGTCAGGGGTTCCCGTCAATCGTGTGCTTATGTTGGTCTATATCATCAGCGGTGCTTTGGCGGGGTTGGGAGGGATCGTGCTGACCTCGCAACTTTCGGCGGGAGATCCGAAGTTTGGGTTGATGTATGAACTGGAGGTGATAGCGGCTGTCGTGGTGGGTGGGACATCCCTCATGGGTGGCCAAGGAAAGATCTTCGGGACACTTATCGGAGCATTTATTATCGCAGTGATCAAGAACGGCATGAATTTGTTGGGTGTTGATCCATTCAATCAAAAGATCGTTCTCGGTGCCGTCTTAATGTTCGCTGTATTGCTAGATACACTAAAAAGACGTCGTTCTCATCGTTAATAGCAATGATTATCTTAGGTTTGGTTCGTATAAGTCAGGGTGCCAGCTAGGTCCGCGTTGTCTTCAGATGTTCCATGGACTAAACTTACTAGGGTGGAAATGGCGGCTAAATCCCCCCAAAAGATACCTGCCTTACGTATCACGAAAATGCTTCAAATCGCCATTTTCGATTCGTGATGACAAGACAACAGCAGAAAACTTCAGGATGCATACATGATTCAAAAGTTGCGGTTCCTTCCCATCGCAATCTCGATTTGTGTCACGGTTGTTCTGTCAGGGACGGGTGCGACGGCCGAGGATCCGATTGATTTCAATCGAGATATCCGTCCCATCTTGTCAGAGAACTGCCTCTACTGCCACGGACAGGACCCCAATAAACGTCAAGCGGACTTAAGGCTTGATCTGCGCGATGCGGCTGTTGAGAAGAAAGCGATTGTTCCTGGGGACGCTTCTGCCAGCGAAATTATTCATCGCATCGAGTCGACCGATCCAGAAACGTTGATGCCGCCACCCGATTCAAACCGGAAGCTGTCCGATGCCCAGAAGGAACTTCTGAAGCGTTGGGTTTCGGGCGGAGCTCAGTATGCGACCCATTGGGCATTTGCGACACCAACGCGTCCAGCAGAACCTACCGTGAAGAACGATACGTGGGTACGAAATAGCATTGATCGATTTGTTCTTGCAGAACTCGAACGGAAAGGGGTGCAACCATCGCCTGAAGCAGATCGCGAAACGTTGATTAAGCGTCTTTACTCCGATCTTGCTGGTCTGCCGCCAGAGCCATCAGAGGTCGAACAGTTTGTGAGCGATCCAGATCCGCAAGCCTACGACAAACTTGTCGATCGTTTGCTCAACGCTCCAACTTATGGCGAACGCATGTCTCTGTCATGGCTCGATGCGGCTCGCTATGCCGATAGCAATGGCTTTCAGCAAGATGGTGACACATGGCAATGGTACTGGCGCGATTGGGTCGTTAAGGCGCTAAATGAAAACTTGCCATTTGATCAGTTTACTATTTGGCAACTCGCCGGTGATCTTCTGCCTGATGCAACGCAGGAGCAAAAAATTGCGAGTGGCTTTAATAGGAATCATTTGCTTAATGGCGAAGGTGGAGCGATCCCCGAGGAACAACGTTTTGTCATTCTCTTTGATCGAATCGATACTACGGCAACCACTTGGCTAGGACTGACGGTTGCCTGTGCTCAGTGTCACGATCACAAGTATGATCCGATAACCATGACGGATTATTACAGCTTGATGGATGCCTTCAATCAGGTTCCTGAGAGCGGAGTGCCACAGTATTTTTCAAGTCGCATACGTGTCGCTCCTCCATTTGTCGAAATACAAACTGAGGAAAACAAGGCTAAGATTGCCGACTGGGAAAAGAAACTCGCCGAGCTACGTCCTGCGATGACCAACTGGCTGGATGCGGCGTATCATGGCTGGCGGGTTGGTATCCTCGCCGATGGCAAACCGGGCGAAGGAAAAGGACTAGCGGAAGCTGCCGTGAAAATTCTCGCAAAACCTGAGAAGGATCGAACCGAGGATGAGAAGAAAGAACTTGAAAATCAACTTCGTAAGCAATTCAACGAGAAGGTAACCCCGACACTCGGCGATCGAGTCCCGAACCTCAAAGAAGTTAATTCACTGCAAGATCAGCTCAACGCGTATCGCAATGACCAAATCGCTCGCGTGATGATTATGAGCGATGCGCAGAAACGCGATACGTTCATTCTGGATCGTGGACAGTACCTTCAGAAAAAGGAGAAGGTGAGCTTCGCGACGCCCGCATTCCTTCCGCCGATGGCACAAGATCTTCCAAAGAATCGCCTTGGTCTGGCTCGGTGGCTCGTCGCTCCCGAGCATCCTCTGACCGCCCGCGTTCAAGTCAATCGTATGTGGCAACATTATTTTGGTCAGGGAATTGTCAAAACGTCTGAAGATTTTGGAGTTCAAAGTGAATATCCCATTCATCTTCCGCTATTGGATTGGCTCGCTGTAGAGTTTCGAGATGGGGGCTGGAACATGAAAGCACTGAATCGGTTGATTGTAACCAGCGCTACCTATCGCCAGTCGAGTCGCGTCAGTCCTGAGATGAAGGCCATCGATGCGGAAAATCGTCTGTATGCACGAGCTAGCCGATTCCGAATGCCATCGATGATTTTGCGTGATTGGGCGTTAGCTTCGTCGCAACTATTGAATCCAAAGTTAGGTGGTGCTCCCGTATATCCTTATCAGCCCGACGCGATTTGGGAATCCTTAGCGATTACCAAGGAGCGTGATTTCACTTATCCTGATTCCAAAGGATCGGATCTTTATCGACGAAGTCTTTATACCTTTTGGCGTCGCACTGTTTCACCAGCCAATATGTTTGATGCTTCCAATCGTCAAGCATGCCGTGTGAAGCCCTCGAACACCAGCACGCCGCTGCATGCTTTGACAACTCTCAACGATCCAACTTGGGTTGAAGCGGCTCGAGCCCTGGCTGAAAGAGCCATCAAGAGTAATCCGAACGACACGGAAGGAATCAAGTTTGTGTTCAAAAGAGTTCTAGCAAGGGCTCCAAAAGATAAGGAATTGCAACGTTTGCTGCAGGCCTTTGAGAAACAGAGTAAGCATTTTCAAGCTCAGCCTGAAGATGCAGTAAAGCTGGTTTCGGTCGGCGCGTCGACTCGTGATTCAGGGATAGATCCGCAACGACTAGCTGCGATGACAGCTGTCTGTTTGGCGATTTTCAATTTGGATGAAGCCCTTTGCCGTCAATAACCCGTTTCGCACGGAGTCAATATCATGCTGAATGAGCTTTTGCAACAAAACGCGATGCGAGTGAATCGACGAGCGTTGTTTGGTCGGTCGGCCTGCGGAGTTGGATTGGCTGCACTGAGCACACTGCTAGGCAAGAAAGATGTGCATGGTGCTGAGCCATCAAGTGCAGGTTCAAGCTCAATAGGATCTTTGCCTGGCTTGCCTCATCATGCAGCAAAGGCTAAGCGAGTCATCGTACTTTGGCAAGGTGGTGGACCATCGCACGTCGATTTGTTCGATGAGAAGCCAGAGCTTGCGAAGCGAGTAGGGCAAGACATTCCTGATTTTGTGCGTGGTACAACTCGTCTTTCGACGATGTCGAGTGGCTATGCCAAGTGGCCTTGCCTGCCAGCGATCAAGCCTCATCAGAACTACGGCAATTGCGGCATGCGGATGAGCTCGATGATGTCGCACGTGGGGCAGTGGGCTGATGAGCTAACGTTGGTTCGTTCGATGTATACAGAAGCTGTGAATCATGCCCCTGGCGTGACGTTCTTCTTGACGGGAGCGCAAGTTCCCGGGCGACCGAGTTTGGGGGCATGGTTGACCTACGGACTTGGAAGCGAGACCGAGGAATTGCCCTCCTTCGTTGTGATGACATCGAGCGATAAAGGTAAGACTTGTGGTCAGCTGTTCTTTGATTACTACTGGGGCTCAGGCTTCTTGCCGTCACGTTATCAAGGTGTAAGGTTTCGGAATACTGGAGACCCAGTTCCGTACCTTGCGAATCCGCCCGGGATGAGCTCTGCGGCAAGAAGAGATCTTTTGGATGATATCGCAGCGATCAACGCAGAACATTTAGCGGACTACGGCGACCCTGAAATCGAGACACGAATCGCACAATACGAGATGGCGTTTCGTATGCAAACGAGTGTTCCGGACCTAATGAATTTCTCGGATGAATCGGCCACGACACTGGCTCGCTACGGTGAAGATGTGATGAGCAAGGGGAGTTTTGCGAACAACTGCCTTGTAGCTCGGCGACTTCTGGAGCGTGGTGTTCGCTTTGTGCAATTGATGCACGCAGGTTGGGATCAGCACAGCAATCTGTTTACGCAGTTAGAAAATCAATGCAAGGATACCGAGATCCCAGCTGCCGCCCTGTTGCATGATCTGAAGGAGCGCGGCATGCTCGATGATACCCTAGTGATTTGGGGGGCTGAATTCGGTCGCACACCGTTCGGTCAAGGAGATCCTGTCAAGCCGATCGGTCGCGACCATTTCGGCCGTGCGTTCAGTTGGTGGCTAGCGGGTGGCGGGGTTCGCAAAGGACACGTGCATGGCGCGACCGACGATTTCGGTTGGAATATTACCGAAAATGGAGTTCACGTGCATGACATGCAGGCGACCATTCTGCATCTATGTGGCATCGACCACACGCGATTGACGTACCGTTATCAGGGGCGGCAGTATCGTCTAACGGATGTGCATGGCGAAGTGGTCAAGGGGATTCTTGCGTAGATGTAGAGCGATTTGATGACGCGGATCACACCGTTGCGATTTAAGAGCGAAAACCGTAGCAATGGTTTTTCGTAAAGATCGGGCTAATTTGCTATCTCAAAAAGATAACTTTGCACCGGTTAGATAATGCATTGAAAGGCCTGGAGTTCGTTCGCTTTGTGCTTTTCTTGTGCATGACCGCAGGTCCATGGTGTAATCCCAAGAAGAGCTCAGGAAGGGATGTATGGCCCACTCCCAAGCTCCCTTGGCATGCAGTCTGCAAAAGTAACCTGAAAGAATAAAACAGTTCGCTGGTTTCTTTACACCACACAAAAAGAAATCAGTGTGAACCGACCATTCTTTCATGTTTACGTATTAGAAGACGCAGTCTCAATCAGAAGGGTTCGCATAGTTTGTGAAAAATTAGCAACTATATCGAAGGATTGAAAATGATATCCTTTGCTCTGTGATAGCCGAGGTTTGCTTATTGATGGTGATTGTCAGTTAGTGCTGGGAGTTGTAAAGCTCCACACTTCAGGAGAGCGGATTCCTGGTCGTTTCTCGCCGCTGATGAGTAACCAGGAATTCTTCCAATAGACAGTTGGTAAGGTGACGCGTGGTGCTTCTACGCTGCCAGCTCCTTTCCACTGTTGTGCCTTCACGTCGAAATAGAATATTTTGTTAGAGAATCCTTGATGTCGTTCGGGGCTCACACCAACTTGCGATCCGTCGTCGCCGCCGAGAAGGTAAAAGCCAGTTTGGTTACTTGGTGAGGGAGTGGCTGCGGCAGCGATCGGTGTGGGAAAGTCTGTAATCTTTTGCCATCCATTGCGATCGTCAAAGCGATAGGCATCTCTCAGATATCTTCTTTTCGGTAGTCCTTGGTCATCAGCGATTAATTCGACGCCCCCGACGATCCAAAGCGAATTGTCGTAGGAAGTTGCGATCGACAGCATGCGACCTGGTCCCGGACAATCCGCAAATGTTTCCCATTTGGCGGATGGTTGGCTAAGGTCAAGGCGATAAGCTTTATTGGATGCAGAGGTTGCTGTTGGGGATTCTTGTCCACCGACTACATAAACGTAATCGCCAACCAATGCGCCGCAAGCGTTGGCGATTGGTTGTGGTAATTGGGCAAGTGGCTCGATTCGAAGTGTACCGTGATCGAGCGTTAGTTGCGAGACATCGCGGTAATGGTTCTGAGCATCGCTGCCACCGATACAGATGAGGGAATCTTTCCAGGTGACACTAACGCCATATCCAAGCGGCTTAGGTAAGCGTCCAACGATTTTCCATTGTCCGCTCGGATTGGACAATGCAAACACGTTGTCATACCAAACTTTGGTGCCACCTTCCCAGGGTTTTTTGTCCGGAAAATTTGCGCCACCGGCAACCAGAAGAGTATCGTTGCTGACGCCAGCGAAGGAACTTGCGAAGCCTTCCGGATCGGGGAGCGATGGGAGCTTTGTCCAGTGTTGGGCTGAAGCATTGGCAGCGAACGTGCAGCAGAGAGCGAGGGCGATCAACCTCATGATAATGTAGTCCTGTCGAACATATCGGATTGACTTGGCTATGTTTGCGGCGAGGTTTATTATTGTGCCATGTGGAAGCTGATGTGATGATACTGCTGAGGGATCTATTTTCCTAGCAACTGCTTGACTGCTTCTTCGGCTTTGGTGGACGAGTTTGTGGATACTTCGCCATTTTTTCGCAATGGCCGAACGATTAACCAATCGGAAACGCGATTGGTAAGCCAGACAAAAAAGAAGGCAACTTTCTTTCCTACTGGGCCTCCCAGTCCATACAGCGACCAAGACAGCCCTCGATTGAGTGCTTGTAGAGTGCTGCCAAGCCAGGGATGTTGTAACAGCATTTCCTTACCGACTAATACTTGAGTGAAGCGAGATGTATGTGTTTTGCCAACGGAGCGACAGAGGATGGCGAAGTTTTCACAGTTGAAATGCAATCCATCGTAGGGGGCGGTACGCCCAGCCAATGATGTTGCAAATCGTGAGATCTCCTCGGCACTGCCAGGCTCGATATCGGGATGATCCAGTGCAATGGCTTTGCGTCCAAGCAAGAAATCGTCCCAGGTGATGTATCGCACTTTGCAGTCGTTCAGAAAATCGACCACCTTTTGATCTTCCACAGCAATTCCGCAGTGAAAGGCTGGGCCATAGAAGACGGCATAAATCGAGCCGACCGCAGGAGTTTGCCGGTGTATCGCGGTGTGTGAAAATGCTAAGACAATATCTTCGTCGCTCGTGAGGAGACCAACATAGGCCAGAAGAACTGCGATTGCCAACAGTTTTGACCCAAGCAAGTAGGCAATCCAGGTTGCCCATTCAGGATTTCCGAAATGAAAGATGGAGACGATAGCTACACATAGGGAGAGTAGTCCTCCGAGAATCATCCAGCAGCGTGCTGGAGCATTAACAATTCGAGTCCCGAAATAAAGTAGTAAGACAGATTCCAAGGAGATCAGGGTGAGAAAGATAAGCGTGATTGCAGTGACAGATACATACCGAAAATAGCAAAGAGCGGCAGCGATAATGCAATGGAGAACCGCGGAGGTTGCGATCAAATAGCTGCTTCGTCCGCGGCGCTGCTGCTGAAAGAAGCCGATCAACATTAGGGCTTGCATAAGACCGACAGAGAGGAGAATCGCGGCGAGTAAGTAGACCATTTCGGTCGCGATCCAGCTGGGGGCAATGCAAGTTGCGAAACCGACGATGCCGACGATCAGCGACGATATCACGATGAGAGCGCGAATAAATCGTGTCGAGGGATTAGGAGTCGTTGATTCCAAATTCAAAACGATTTTCCTTAGGAATTATGGTTGTCTTGTAGGGTGCATGAGTCGGCGAAAGTTTAAACGCAATTTCGCGTTAACTCATACCCCCGCCGACGAAATGCACCGTTGTTCCCGCTTGTTCGCGAAATGGGCCATTTTGCCGGTGGGGGCATTTGCAAACGGTGTATTGCGCACGTCGCCGACGATTGGGTTGGATACACC